>QWPF01000053.1:0-2760 GCA_003671255.1 Planctomycetota bacterium
TGCAGTTTCAATTTCAGTAGAATTTGTCAAAGGCAGAAGTTTTTCAAATGCAACCGCCTGTGCCTTTTGTTTGGATGCAATGTTTTCTAGCTTAGGCATCAATTCAATAATGGATTGCTGTAATAAGTGTGCTTGGGTCCGCCAAGCTTGCATTTGCTCGGGGGGGGTAATTGTCTTTAGGGCTATTCCTGCCCAGAGTTTTTGCCAATCTTTTTCCAACTCTGTTTTGGCGGCATTGGTTTCACCAAGTTTTTGCCCTAACTCAGCAAGTTCTTTTTCGAGACTCGTCATGTCTTGAGTTAGTTGGTTACCCCTGCCTACCTGATCCGATGCGGTAAACAACTTGTCGGTGAATTGATCTGATTGATTCTGGATGTTTAAGAAGGCATTTTTTGCACTTGCGTTGGCCCCAACAATTGCAGTTACCTTTTCAGGCAATGTAGCTGCTTTACCTTCAAGCAGATTCTCAATTGCAGTCCAAGTAAGTTCGCGCAGGTCTCGTAATCGGGCAAGTTCTTCGCGTGTTAAAAGTACGCCTTCATTTCGCAGTGCTGCAAGTTGTTTTTGTTTCGCATCGAGAGCTTCGTTTTTTCCTTTGATTCCAGTTTTAAGATTCTGCTCTTGTAAATGAATGCTTGAAAAAAGACTGGAAAAGCTGTTGATATCTTCGCTTGATGGAAGTCGCAATTTAAGAAACTCATCCCAGGAAATCGAAGAATTTGGCAGGGTGCTTAATTTAATTTCAAGAGAAGATTTCTGGGCAGGAATATCCGATGTAATTTTTTCAAGGTCAGATGGGGCAAGCTTTTTCGCCTTGATGGTTTGAACTAGGGATGTGACTTCTTCTAAAGAAGTGTGGGGCGCCTGATTTATCTCCTCCTGTTTTAAATCCTTGATCTTCTTGAGTAAAGTGGCAAAGCTTTTTTCTTTTTCTTCAATCAGGGCTTTTTCCGTGTTGATAAGGGTACTGAGTTCCAGGATTTGTATTTGTGTTTTTTGGTCGATGAATAAATTGCGGGATTCATCAAAGCCAGTGTCAGTGCAGTAATCCTTTAGCAAAACTCTTATTTGATCCTCTTTTGCTTCTTTATCTTTGTGCCTATTACCAATATCCACTAGGTTTTTAAGGAACAGTTCGGAACTTTGATTCAAAGCCTCTATTTCGCTTCGTACAGCTAGAATTTTTTCGTTAGGGCTAAGATTTGCAAGCTTGGTGCTGATATCCGAGATTCTTTTTTGCTGTTGTTCAAGTAATGCATTGGAACTGGTCAGAAATTTCTCAGCAGTTTGATACTTGATTAAAGTTGCATCATCAACGGCTGGAATTTTATCTACTTCGCTAAGGGTGCTTTCTGCGGTTTTGTATTTGGTAAGCTGGGGCAGCGCTCTGAGAATGCTTTCGCATTCAGCTTGTTTTGATATCCATGCTTTTCTCTCGTCGCTCAATTCCTCAACTTTTTTTTGCAAGCTTGCAACCAGGTCGCTTGCAATTTGCCAAGTGCCTAGGTTCAATTTTGCATTTTTTATCTCTTCCTGGTTTTCCTTTGCAGATTCTAGAGTTTCATATAATTCACCTTTCCTTGGTGTGTAAATTTCTGTTGCTCTTTTTTCTAATTGTTGGAGAATTTTACGAAGGTTGGAGAGCCCCGCACCTGCTTCGAAAATCATGGGACCCAAATCTCCCTCCCCTTCAAGAACCTCGCGGCCTCCCGCCCTTAATTGAGCGTGACTTATACCAAATTGCATGGAAAAAGTTTCTCGAACCAAGCCACCCAGCATGGGTTCTAACATAGGGGTTGCATCTACATTATTTGCATCTAAAATTGTTCTTCCTTTGTTTGCTTTTTTCCGCTTGAGTAGATGGGTTTTACTGTTGTTATCAAGGATGGTGGATTCAATGAGAAAATCCTTGAAGTCGTATTTAAAGTCGTCATCATTTTTAGGTGGTATGCCAAAGAGAAACCAATCAATGTATTTTAACGCAGAGCTTTTGCCTGCTTCGTTTGAACCATACACAATATGTAACCCCGGCTTTCCCATCGAAAAATCAAGGGTGGTGTCTTTAAAGGGCCCAATCTTTTCAAATCGTATATTTGCAAACTTCATGACTTCTTCTCCTCATTTTTTGCAATTGTTTGGATCAGGGGTACAAGTCCCTCAATAATTTCTTTAAACCATTTTGGATCGATTGGTTGAATCGCATTGGTATCATCTTTTGCTTTCCAATCGCCCGGAATAGCTCTATTTAAATTATCCAAATGGGTCCCTGTCAAAATGGTTTTCAATTCTTCTGAATTATTTTTTAGATTATCAATCGCTTGGTTAAGGATGGAAAGTGCATCTTCACCAAGGGCCTCGTTTTGAATGGCAGTGCTTTCGTTGGAGGTCTCAACCTTGAGTTGCTCAAGGAATAAGTTGCCTGCGCTTATGCCATCGAATATGCCTTGGATGTTTTCAGATATGCGATTTTGGCTGCAGATTAGCCAGGAGTGAAGGCTCGTTTTTCCTTTCAGAATAATGCGTATTCCATGTGGGATTTCATTAAATGGGAGATTTCTTGATTCAACTGTTTCCGCTAACTTACCCTCAAATTCTGATTCTTCCTCAATACCATCGAGATTTACAGTGATCGCTTCCCAGCGGAAAACATCAAGCGGTTTAAAATCCAATTGCGCTTCATGGTTGTCTTTAAAGGTAACAAGGTAACAACCCTTGGCGCCTGTTTCGCGGATATGTCTGCCTTGAATGTTACCCGGGAAA
>QWPF01000053.1:2770-17104 GCA_003671255.1 Planctomycetota bacterium
AACGGGTGTGAACTGGGCCCAGAGCCCAGTAGGAATAACCTTTATTGATTAGTTCATTGGTAGTAGTCGGGGCGTAATTGGCATGCCCTTCTCTGCCATCCAGCGAGGTATGCAATATTCCGATGTTTAATTTGCCTGGTGTGGGTGCGGGGTAGGTAGTTGCAAGGTTTCGAGGTTCAGATTGGTTAAGAAAACCCTGCCCATGAATGATGGCTATTACTTCGCCTGCTTTGGTGATTTCACACGATTCGGGTTGGTGGGCTGAAAGAATTGTCAAATTTTTGGGGGGAGATAGGGGCTTCGAGATTTTTGATTTGGCATCATGGTTTCCCGTGATCATGACTACTTTGATGTTTTTCTGATTCAACCTTCCTATTTGCTGATTGAAATGAAAATTAGCTTTAAGCTCTTCTGGTTCGCCATCGTAGACATCACCTGCAAGCAGTACAAAATCCACTTTTTCATCAATTGCAAGGGTTACTAAATTTACAAGGGCTTCACGGGTTGCAGCTAATATCTTGTCGGTTGGAAGGTTATGCCTCTTTGCTAATCCTTTTAGCGGGCTATCGAGGTGGATATCTGCGGCATGAATGAATCGGACCATTAAAAAAACCTCTGGGGAAAAAGTTTGTTATTCTTTATTCGTTGCACTCTAGGAAATATTTCCAGAATTCCTAAAGAAATAAATTTTCACGACTGGGCTGGAAAAAATCTTTATTTAGGTTCGAATAATCATCTGTTAGATCTTGTGACATTACAAGCTTGGCAGCAGGGAATTTTATCATGCTCAAAATCGTTCGTTCAAATTGTAACTCAATACCCCATGATATTGCTGCTAATTCCCCAGCTTGGCTGCAGGATATCCAACAAAAACTTAGAGACCCACTTAACGCAACTAATAGGGTTTATCGAATTGTTCCCACTTCCCGCAGACGCAAATTTCTCATCAGGCACCTGGCCCAAAGCGCAAAGATCATCCCACAGATCATTACTTTAGACCAATGGATCAACGAGCTTTCCGCCCAGGGGTTGCTGGGCGAACTGACCATGATGACTGAAACACAAAGGCATTTGGTGCTTGCTAAAGCCTGGCATCAAACCACAAAAAAAGAAGCGGGCGCTGCTTTCCTTACCGATATCGATCGTATCTTCCGCGACTTCCTAGGTACGAATTCTTTTCCGGATGAAACTAAAGATCCTGCTATTTTCAATTGTTTCAAGAACTATATCGCCCTTCTTAAATCAGAAAATTTTGCAGATCGTAACACCCAAGTCACCATTTTGCATGATGCACTTGCTAAAAATCAAGGCCCTACCAATTGGCTCAAAACGCAAAAACCTTGGTTCCTTCTCGAAGGGTTTCACCTCTTTCAACCTTTGGAATTAAAATTGATCCAGCAGGTTTCCCGACATGCGGATGTTGTTCTTTGGCTCGTTGCAAACCTCGATGCCGCACCTGCCCATAATGTGCAAAATGCAATCGAATATTTTGAATCCGTCAGCACGCTCGCTTCTCTTGAGGATTATTTTCCTCCTAAGCCAAATCCCATTGCTGCACTCGGAAATCAATTGTTTCAGGAAACCGGCCCAATTCATGATCCCATCAATGCTGCGGGGTTGCAGGTTTTTAAATGTGGCAGTGCACTTGCTGAGGTTGAAGCTTTGGTTCGCTGGTTGAAACGCAACGCCCCACTCGATAATGCGGAGTTTCGAAAAATTGCAGTGGTAATTCCCGGCGACCCTTACGGTAGTTTGGTGCGAGAGGTTTTCACCCGGTCTGGAATTCCTTTCAACCTTGCGGGAAAAGGATTTCAACTTGCTGAATCGAGGCCTGTTCGGGTTCTTCAAGCAGCACTCGATTTAATCCAGAGTTCATGGACTAGGGAAGAGCTTTCAGGTTTCTTGCATCTTCCCTTTGTTTTGAAAACTTTAAACAGGCCATACTTTGTGGAAGAAGTGTTAAGGCTGCCGGTATCTTCTCCCGCTTCCCTCAAAATCTGGCGTGAAGCCATCGCAAGGCACGCTCTGAAACTTAAAGAGAGATCTGAATCTTTGGGGAGTAAATTCCAGGAGTTTGTTAATTCTTTGGAAGCTATTTTGAAACCTGTTGAAAATCTTGAGACAGAGCTTGGCACGGGGAAGATCGCCAATGTCATCCGGGGTTTGTTTGCGATTTTCCCGATCATCAAAATGAATACATGGATTGGCGCAAAAGGGAACATCAACAATGATTCAACCATCGTACCCTGGACGGAAATAGAAAAAGATCAGAAATCATTTTCAAAGCTTCGGGATATTTTGAAAGAGGTGCTTTTGCTGGGCGATAGTTGGTTGCCTGCCGCTATCACGAATGCCAAAAGCCCTGCAGCTTATGCGCAGGGAACTTTGCAGCTTTTGCAAACCCTGCTAGCAGACAGGCATTATCAGGTAACGAATGATGATGATGCAGGGGTGCAGGTTTTTGAAGGTCGTGAAATCCAGGGGTTGGAATTTGAAACCGTGTTTGCTCTTGGTCTAGTTTCGGGGAAAGTTCCCTCAACCAAGGGAAAATCTTATCTTGCGCGTCTAAGGCAAAACCATGGCGTCCTAAGCCTTTTGATGCAAGCCAAACATAGGGAAGAAAAATACCTCTTCACCCAGTTGTTTGAAGCTGCTTCGAAAAATCTCATCCTTTCCTTTCCTGTGCATGATGAAGAGAAAGAGTTGATTCCAAGTTTGTTTATCAAGCCTTTTGAATCCCTTGCTTTGGTACCTTCCATGCAACCTGCAATCACATGTACCAGCGAAAAATATACCGAGTTTGGAAGAAAACTAAGAACGGGCCATGACCCTGTCGATATGGATGCCCGCGATTTAAGCGAAGTGAAGAACTGGCCCAAATCCAGGTTGTTGGAAGAGGGGGGCGCTACTTTACCCGAAAGCCTTGCCAAGATTTTAGAGCGCTCTTTCCCTGGCACCAAGCCCTTCAGCCCCAGTTCGCTTGAAGGTTATTCAGAATGCCCGTTCCGATTCTTTGCAAACAATATCATGCGCCTGCTACCCTTCGAAGATAATGAAGCAACTCTTCTTGGCAAACTAGTACACAAGGCGCTTTTCACGGTTTACAACAACAAGCGGGAAAGTTTGAATCTGCCTGCCAATGCTCCTTTACCACCGCTCGATAAAGAGAATGATCGAACACTTTTGGTAGATGAATGCAAAAGGCTTTGGCAGGATACCAATGAAGAATTTGCGGGCATGATTGGGATTCATCGTTTGAATCTTTTGCTTGTGAAAAATGGCGTGCTTGATCTGTTGCTGGAATGGCTGGAAGACTATGAGTTAAAGTTCGGGTTCATCGCAGGTGAGAGAAATTTGGCAGGCACCCAAATTGGGGTTGATTCAGCAGGTGTAGCGGTACTGTTGGCGGGAATTACCGACCGCATTGATGCCAGCCGCGCTGATCCTTCCGAATTTGCTTTGGTCGATTTCAAAACTGGGAAACCAAACAAGGAAAAGGTGGCAGCTCAAACAGCGGATGGCAGATTGCTGCAACTCCCTCTTTATGCCATCACTGCGAAAAATGAACTCATGAAAAATCAGCAAGGAGAACTCCATGTTGCATCTGCAATGTATGTGCATCTTGCTGATACAGATTCCGGCAAGGATTATGAAATCAAAGTTCCCCTTGATGAAAATAGTATCGAGCATGCCAGGGAAATTGCGCTTGGGAACGCAGATGGAATCAGGCGGGGAAGATTTCCCCTATCGATGCATCGCAACAGTAAAACGCCTGAGTGTATGAGTTATTGTTCGTTCGGGCATGCCTGTAGGCAGCCTGCAGGATTGCAAAAAAACTTCAATTAGGAATCGCCCAGCATGATTAAAACTTCCGCCAATGCCAAGTTTACCACACCGCAGAAACATGCGCTTGATAGCAGCCGTAATTTAGGCGTGCGTGCCAACGCTGGTAGTGGAAAAACCAGCGTGCTTGTTGATAGGATCATTCAGATTCTAGAGCAGAACCGTCCTGCGGATGAAAACGAATTCACACCCGGCCCGACGCCTGCTTTTTCCATCGAAAATATTGTCTCCATCACTTTCACCAAGAAAGCCGCGGGCGAATTGAAAGCCAGGCTCATGAAACTCCTGCAGGAACTCGAGGTGCAAAGTGGTGGCCATGTAAAAAAGTGGTGGGCACAACAAATCGAAAAACTGGAAGATGCACCCATCGGAACCATCGATAGTTTCTTTGGCAGTATCCTCAGAGAAAATGCCTTGCTGGATGATTCTGAGGATCGTATTGAACCTGATTTTGAATTGATGGACCCGTATGATGCCCAGGAACTGCAAGGCATCGCGGTGCAGTTGGTGCTGGAATCGCAGGGGGAAATGCATCCGCAGTTAGCAGAGGCCTTGGCTTGGTGGAAGAATCTTGATGGTGCGGAAGTGCTTGAGGGCAACTTGCTGAAGTTGCTTGGTAATTCTGCAGGCGTGAAGGCGGTGCTTAAACGAAACCCGCAGGTTGATCCTGAAGCTGAAGCGATCAAAAGAGTTAACACCGACCCTGCTTATGTTAAATTGCAAAAAGAAAAGAATGAACTTTTACAAATGCTCAATGCTCTTCAAACAAGGGGAGGGCAGGAGCCTCCTACATTAAAAAACCTCTTCAAATTAGTTCAACAAGCAAGAGAAGCATTACAAATGCTTCATGGCGATGTTGCGGGCAAAGAAGTTGATATCCTGAAATTTCTAGCAGGTATGCTGCTGACAGGGGGCGAGCCAAGAAAGTTTACAGGCTGCACTGCGGTAAGAGATGAAATCGATGCGTTGCATGAATCATGGGCCGTGCCTTTGGCTGCAAAGCGGATTGATTTCGAATTGGAAAAGCAAGCATTGCTGGCTCGCAATTATTTGATGCTTATCCTTGCAGAGGTCGATCAAAAGTATAAAGCCCTCTGCCTGCAAAAAAACGCCTACGACTTTGATACCGTCGCCCGGGGCGTTCTCAGGCTTTTCGAGCGCTCTCCCACCATCATCGCAGACCTGAAAAAACGCTATCGCTTTATCCAGGTTGATGAATTCCAAGACACCAGCAGATTGCAATGGGAAATCCTCTCCTACCTCGTGGGCAATGGCCCAGACCCTGATCAGCCTCTTGATGCCGATCGCTTGTTCATCGTTGGTGATCCCCAACAATCGATCTATGGTTTTCGTCAAGCCGATGTTTCGGTGTTTAGCGAGGTGATCAAGAAAATCACCATTGGCAACCAAGCCAACAACCTTCATCAGGTTCAGACTTTGCATGAACGCCATTCGACCGAAATCGCATCTCCCGAGGTGCGCATGGGCGATGTGAAGTTAAGCGAAAATTTTCGCACTCTTGCAATCTCTCCTCTTGGTGTGTTTAACCACCTGTTCAATTATGTCTTCGACCCTGTCACGCACTCGATCGATTCTTCGAAAAGTTATGAGGTCAAATTTCAGGAGTTAGTCACAGGCTTGGATAAAGAATCCAAGGGCGAAGTGGTTTACATCGATTACCAGGCTAAAGAAAACGATGATGAAGCCGATGGCATGTCCATGGGGCAGGTCAGGATGATTGTTGAGGAACTCATTCGTTTCAAAGGTGCGCCAAGATCCAAGCTTGGTGAAGATAATCTGCCTATGGTTTTCTCATGGAAAGACATGGCCATTCTTGTTCCAAGCAGAAATGATACGCTTCGTAAACTCGAAGAACATTTGCGCTCGTTGGGCATACCTTATCTGCTTCATGGCGGGGTGGGATTTTGGCAAAGGCAGGAAGTGCTCGACATGATGCAGCTTTGCCAATCGTTATCGCAACCCGGAAATGATTTAGCGTTGCTTGGGGTGTTGCGTGGTCCGTGCTTGCGTTGCAATGATGCGGACTTGTACTTTTTTCATTGCCTAGGTAGTGGCAGAATGCCCCGGGGTTTATCCATTCTCAACTCTGTAGATGTTAATCTTGAGCAAGCTTGTAAAGGGAAGTTGAAGCATCTTAAAACTGAGGATAGAAAGGATCTTGATGAAGCTTGGGTTGGTTTTTCTGATGAGGATAGAAGCCGATTAGTGCGGGCCTCGAAGTCGATTGGGCTTTTGGGTGATTGGCGGTTACTTGTCGACAGGGTTTCTCATGCGGATCTTTTGCAACATTGCATGGAGCAGACAGGGGCATATGCAATTTATGCATCCCTACCCGATGGCGAGCAGGTGCTAGCCAACCTCGGAAAATTCTTCGAGTTCCTGCGTAATGAAGAGTCGAAGCCTGGTTCTAGTTTGGCAAAAGTTGCACATGCCCTCGAGGAAAGGGTGGAAGCAAGCAATAGAGATTCTCAGGCAAACCCCGGCAGCCATGGTATTGATGCAGTACAAATCATGACAATCCATGCGTCGAAGGGCCTGCAATTCCCTCTGGTGGTGGTCGCAAACATGCAGAAGACGGTCAGCCGTAATAAGACAGAAAGCATCCTTGCAAGTAATGAGGGCGAGATTGGGCTAAAAATTAGACACCCTTTAAACCCACGAAAGATTGTCGCAGATTCAAAATTTGATCTCATCAAAAAAGATATCGATAGCAGAGAGCTTGCCGAAAGTAGAAGGCTGTTTTATGTCGGAACCACCCGGGCTGAAGAAGTTTTAGTGCTGGCAGGGCATAAGCCCTCCAGGGATATTCAATCTTGGCGCAGTTGGATTTATAAAGCCCTCGATTTGCAACCTTCCCACTTTGAAAGAGGCTATTGGGAAAAAGATGCGATGCGTATTCGTTGCAGATTAAGGAGTGATGCAGGGCAATTGAAAAATGAAACCCAGGATAAAGGCGAGGAGACCAAGGAAGATCTTAGGCGATTTTCTGAGACGCCAAGGATAGTTACACTTTCCGTCACTCGGATTGAAGATGAAATCAAGATGTTCGAAGAAAAGCCCGCAGAGTGGAAACTTCGAAACACCCATCATGTTTTAAACTTCTATTCCCTTCCCAGATTTGATACCGAACCCGAAGATGATATCCGTAAATACATCGGTGCCTTGATTGGGAATACGGTTCACCGTTCTCTCGAAAGGCATGGCGAATGGCTCGATTCAACCAAGGATGAACAGCTTGTTTGGATTCACAAGATGGTCGATGTAGAAATAGGCTTGGCGCTGGCGGAGCTTGGGGAAGAGCAGGCATCTGTTCTGAGCGCGGATGAAATTCAAAAAATCAAAGCGCAGGTGGTTAAACTTCTTGAGACTGCAAAGGGTAGCGAGATTAAACCTTTGGTCATTGCAGAGGGTAAAGTGGAGATCGAGTTTCTTTTGCCCATCGCAGGGTATGTGATTCAAGGTAGGATTGATAAATTATTAAATCAGGGTGGAGTGGTTGAAATCATTGATTGGAAGACGGATGCGGGGTCTGCCAAGAAATCCATCGACCATCATCAGTTTCAGATGAAGCTTTACGCACTAGCTTTGCTCAATTGCAATTTGATTCCCCAAGAACAAGATTTCGTCAGGGCTAGGCTTGTTCTATTGGAGCATGATGCTTTGCATACTTATGAATTCAGCAAGCAGGATTTAAAAAAGTTTGAAAAAGAGTTAGCGGGCAAAATGCAGAAAATGAACCAAAAATTATTGGAAGAAGTAGATCGGGAAGAGTTGCAGGTTCTATTTCATGCAATGCCTGACCAAAGGTAGGGCTTTCTATAAAACAATTGATTATCATGATTTTAACTAGTTTACTTGGTTAATACTTGAATTATGATGATGAGTTAGTTACCTATTAGATGATAAAGAAGAATTGCGTCGCTATTGATAGAATTCTCCTTTATGATTCATAGCTTAAAGGATTTAACTGTAGGCTCTGGTTCGGAGTAACTGTTTCAATGATGATCGAAGTAGAAAACCTCTCAAAATATTTTGGCCCTGTCTTTGCAGTGCGGAATGTTTCTTTCCAAGTTGAGCACAACGAAATAGTAGGACTTCTCGGAAACAACGGCGCAGGGAAAACCACCCTCATGCGCATCCTTACGACTTTTCTGCCCGCAACCAACGGCACAGCAAGGGTCGAAGGCTTTGATGTCATGAATGATTCTTTGGAAGTACGAAAAAGAATTGGCTATCTGCCCGAAAGCATTCCTCTTTACCCCGAGATGAGGGTGGAAGAATATTTAAGCTTCAGGGCAAGATTAAAAGGCGTTGATCGAAGAATTCGTACCGCCCAAATCGATAAAGTGCTTGAAAAATGCAGGGTTGTGGAAGTTCGTAGAAGACTTTTAGGAACACTTTCCAAAGGTTATAGGCAGCGGGTAGGCCTTGCTGATGCTCTTCTTTCCGATCCCCAACTCTTGATTTTAGATGAACCCACAGATGGCCTTGATCCCGAACAAAAAGTCCAGACCTTAAAGATGCTCAAGGAGCTTGGGCAGAATCACACCATTGTGTTTTCTTCCCACTTGCTTTCTGAAGTGGAGACGATTGTTCAGCGTGTGTTGATCATGCGCAGGGGAAGGCTGGCTTTTTCAGGCAAGATTTCCGAAATGGAAGCTGCGACGATTGTTCAAATCGAGGCCCGAGGCCCTGAAGAGCAAATTGCTAACAGTTTGCGTTCGCTTGAAGGTGTGATCACTGTCGCTCATAAATCAATGGGCGAGGGTTTCAATTCGTTTGATATTCGTTGCGCAGAAAACCATGATATTCGTGAAGCTGTTTACCAGCGGATGTCGCAGAGTGGTTGGTCGCTTAGGAAGTTAGACCAAAGGCGCAAGAATCTTCAAGACAAATGGAACGAAATCAACAATCAAGATGAGCATGCCCTTCAGTCTCATGCGGGGTCCAAGTAATAAAATTCACAGGTTGCGCAGGCGTTTTGCAACCAATACATTTAATCGACTGGTTTGTCTGGAGGTAGGTGATGGATCCATTGGTGCAATATAGAAACGAAGCAAGTGCGGATTACGGCCCATCCGAAATGGTGGCAGATCAGCCTACATTCGCCAGAATCATGGGCTGCCTGGGTGCTGCCTTGACGATGTTTGGGGGCTTCGCGCTGGCGCTTAATCTTTCTGGTAAGTTTGCAACTGTTGGATCCGGCTGGGCTGCTTTTGCAATGGCTATTGGTATTTCAGGCCTGCTCTTTCATGCTGCTTTCGATTATGAAGTTCAGTTCCGAAGAGCCTACATGCTTTTTGGCTACATCCTCTTGCTGATGGGCGCAATCTGCTTTCTCTTGCCTTTGATCGGCAAACCCAGCCTGTTTGGCTTGGGCTGTCTCGCCTTTATCATAGCACTACTTTTTATCTTGGCTTTTCTAAGACATGAAACTGATGAAATAGTAACTGGTATCGCAAAAGGTGCCCTAGGTTTCGTTGGCTCTATCAGTGCGGTAGTGGGAATTACTGGCTGCTTGATTGGGCCTGAAAACTTGCGCTCTTCCAATTTTCTTCCTGAATTCTTTGTTGCAGGTTTGTTTGGCATGCTCTTCCTGGCTTCCTACTTGGGTAGTCGGGGAATGAGCGATGACTTCACCTATAAAGTTGCACGCTTGGCTCTTTGGGGCGGACTTCTTCTTCTTACTTATGCACTGCTGCGTTCTGCGTTGCCCCCCTTCTTGTATGCGTTTGGTTATATCAAAGTTCGACCCGCGGAATTCTTCATACCGGGCGGATTTCTCCTCATGGTGCTTGGCACGCTTTACTTTGTAAGTGCAGCGCTCGTTTCCTCGGATAGCAAGTTGGCAATTCTCACCCAAAGAGAATTAGGTTCGATGTTCTTTTCACCAATTGCTTACTTTGTGCTGCTCGGGTTTGTAGTTGCAGGTTGGTTTGGGTATGTGGATTTCGTCAACCGCTTAAGCGTATCCCGCAACAATATTGAACCGATTGTTCGAAACTATGTGATCGATCTAGTTCCTGTTCTTGCAATCATTTTTATTGTTCCTGCAATCACTATGAGGCTGTTAAGCGAAGAGCAACGATCTGGAACCATCGAGGTTTTGCTTACCGCACCTGTGGATGAATACACCATTGTGCTGAGTAAGTTTTTTGCAGGGTTTGTCATGTATCTGGTGGTGTGGGCCCCCTTCGGATTATACCTCTTGGCGTTGCCTTTATCGGGTGCGCCTGCATTCGATTACAGGCCGTTGATCAGCTTCTTTGTCGGGTTGTGTATTACGGGTTCAGCATTCATTTCCATGGGTTTGTTCTTTAGTAGCCTTAGTAAAAATCAGATCATCAGTGGCGTTTTGACTTTTGCAGGTATGCTGGGGCTATTCATCGTGGCGATTATTCGTGAGCGAATTTTTGGCCAAAACCCTAGCAGCCCTTGGTATCAGATTCTTATGCATATTTCTTATCTCGATGTTTGGAATACCACACTCGAAGGCAAACTGGTTCCCAAGTTTTTGTTGTTCCATGCATCCTTGGCGGTTTTCTGGCTCTTCCTCACTACGAAGGTGTTGGAATCGCGTAAATGGAAGTAAGGGATTTTAGAGTAAACATGAGCGAGTCAAATAACATGAATAATGGATTGATCAGTGGGTTATCTAAAAACCCAATCGTGATGAACTTTGGCGCATTCCTAATGGCGGTAATGTTCGCACTTACCTGTGGGATTATTTCCTGGAGGATGGGCCGCCCTGCAATGGCTTATATTATCTGGTCAGGCTCGCTTGCTGTTTTCAGCGCAGGCGTTGGTTTTGTTTTGGGTAACCGAAACCGAGAAGAAACCTCTCCTGAAAACGCTCTCCGAATCGGCCTTATCTTCCTCGGAGGAGGCATCGGTTTCGCCACCGCTATCCTTGGCCTGTTTCTTCCACTGATGCAATACAGTGACATCTTTGGTGGCGGCCTTGCGCAATGGCGTAAAAACCCAAATACCGTTCTTCTTTGTGCTGCCCTTCTTTTTGGCGGCCTTGCTCTTATGTTTGGTAGCGTCATGCTCGCCAAAAACTTTGAAAAATCTAGCGTTGGGCTTCGAAGGCTTCTTTATGGCACCAATGCCTTCCTTACCGGTATGCTTCTTCTCACCGTGCTTGGCGTTGTTAATGTGCTTGCTTATGTCCCCATGGGCAAATTAGACTTCTTCAACCGGACATTCGATTTCACCGCATCCGGCCTTTATTCCATCAGTGAGAGCACCCAGAATTTCCTCTCCAATCTTAAGGAACCCGTCAAGGTTTATGTCCTTCTTCCTGGTAATAACCTTATTACAGTTGAAACTGAAACCTTGCTTGAAACCTTCAAGACACATTCCAAAAATATCACTTGGTCTTCGGTATCTCGCGATCTCGATGCCCAAGAACTAGCTAAACTTCAGGAAAAATATCAGATCCCTGACTCTCTTGGCTTGCTCGTGGTTTATGGTAACGACCAAAAACCTGTTTATGACTTCATCAAGTATCCCGATCTTTACTCCATTCCACAACAAGACCCTCGCAACCCCAATGCTGATAGTGGGAGTTTCCAATTCCTAGGCGAAGCCCAACTCATCAAAACCATGACATTCCTTTCGGAAGGCAAATCCCAAACGGGCGTGTTCTTCACCCAAGGCAATGGCGAACTTAGCATTGATGATAAAAACCCAGGCTCGGTTGCGGGCATTGGCACCCTTTATGATGAAACTGCAAAAGGGAACTTCAAGCTTGATAAAATCACTCTCGATCGAAACACCAAAAAGATCCCCCAAGAAGCTGATGTGCTGGTGATGGCACGGCCCAAATTCGATCCGCCTCCCCAGGCGATTGATGCCCTGCGCAATTATCTTCGCGGCACCGATGGCAAAAAAGGCCATTTGCTTTTGCTCCTAGATGTTGAAGTGGAACAACTTGCAGGAAAGAAACAAGTCATCCCCATGCCCAACCTGAAAGTACTTCTGCGCGAATTTCAAGTTGATGTTGCAGATGACCAAATCTACAACCCGCTTAACGAGCGCAAGCCTTCCATCATGACCATCATGGCTTCCGATAAAAGCAACAATCCCATTGCAAAGGCTTTCTTAAAGGGTCGCTCTGCAACTCTTTTCCTCTTCGATGGCATTCGAACGGTTAAGCCATTGGCTCGGGTTCCCAATGCACCACCGAATCCCATAAGCGCAGAAGAAATTCTTTTGACGGATCCTCGTATTCCTGTCTGGGCTGAAACAGACATGGGTGCTAATCCTCAAGAAATCATCGCTGAACTTCGTAAGGATGAAAAGAAGGCTCAACAAAAACTTCAAGGCGGTCAATTACCCGTTGCTGTTGCGGTGATGGAAAAAGGTGCAGCAGACCCATTGGCTCAAATCCCAGGCCACGAAGGCATGGCTCCAACCGAAGACAAACCTCGCATGGTTGTTTTTGGGGATGCTTCCTGGGCAAGCAATGAAGGCATCAATGGCAGGTTTGGCGAAAGCAGCCTTTCCCTTTTTAACACGAGTATTTCTTGGCTAAGAGATCGATCAGATCTCGGGGCCAAACCCAAGGGTCAGGAACGCAAAGATTACAAGTTTAATGTTGCTGAGGATGCGGTTACCAGGCTGAAGTTTCTTCCGCTTGCAATGATGCTTCTTTCAGTAATTGGTTTGGGCGGAGCTATCTGGATTGTTCGCAGGCGCTAGTTTGAATTTGAGGTTTTTACGATGAATTTTAAGACGACTTACATTTTGTTTGGGTTCCTTGCAGGGGTATTTATTCTCCTCGCTTTTGCATTGTTCATGGATCCGGGCGCAGTCGATTCTGCTGCCTTTATCTTCCCTTCGATGCGATCCGGGAAAAATACCATCCAAGTGGATGAAGTGGATCGGATTGAGGTGGATCGAATGAAACCCGTTGCTGAGAAGCTCGTGTTCGAACTCGACCCTGCAACCAAGCGTTGGAACATGACCGCCCCCCGCTCTACCAGAACCGATAAGTTTGCAATCCAAGAAATTGTGCGCCAACTTCGCGAAGCCAAACCCGATACCGAAGCTGATCGCCCTTCCAACTTGGCCCAGTGGGGCTTGGATGATCCTTCTGCAATCATCACCCTCAAGAAAAAAGATTCCGAGCATACCATCAGCCTTAAGGTTGGGAATACCAGCCCGGGCGAATCAAGTGCTGTTGTTTATCTGCTCTCCTCTGATAATCCAAAGAGCCCGATTGCTGTCAAAAAATCCCTGATCGATGGGTTGTTCAAGCCTCAGGTTGCCTTCAGAGAGAAAGATCTTTTGAGCCCCAGCGTTTCCGATATCAAATCTTTCAAGCTTGAAGAAACAGGTAAAAAATCACTTGCAGTTGCAATGACTGGCGAAAGCAAATGGCGTTATGCCGAGCCTGTGAGTTATGGCGAAGCAGACTTTGATGGTGGCGAAAATAATGACCCCCTTAAAGTTTCAGGAGGCGTTCGTGGCTTGCTCATGAATATCTCCAACCTCAAGGTGGAATACAAAGACGAAAAAAATAATGACTTTATTTCTGATGACGCACCTGACCTTGCAAAGTACAAGTTGGATGTTGCCAAGGATAAAGTCTTACAATTATCGATCGAGAGAATTGAAGAAGGCGATAAAACCAGCAACCCTAAACTCATCATTGCAGTGGCTGAAAAAGTGGGCGAAACCAAGGATAAGTTTTACGCAATGCTGGATGATGGCAAAAAAGAAATCGTGCGTATTAGCGCTGTTTCCATTGAACCGTTGCTAAGGCTAATTGCAGACCCCGAAGGTTTGCGCGATCGTACTCTCGTAAAAGCAGGCGCCCTCGATAAACCCGATGCCATTAGTTTGAAAAACAGTTATGGTAACCTCGAATTCCAGCGCATTGAACCTGCCAAGCCTTGGATGTTATACAGGCCGGGCAAAGATGTTCCCGATGCTATTAACGAAGTTTCGGTCACCAATTTGATTTCAGTCTTTGGCCAAAAGGGTCAGATTAAATCCTTCCTTGATGCACCTGCAAAGGATTCAGATTTGGAACTGGATAAACCCCTTGCAGAGCTTTCGATTTACATCGATGGCATTGATAAGACCCCTAAAAAAGAAGAACCAAAGGAAGAGAAGAAAGACGAAGCTAAAAAAGACGATAAAGCCAAGGACGAGAAGAAAGAGATCAAGAAGGAAGTAAAACCTTCGTTGAAGCCAGGCGATCCAAAGGTAAAGATTCTTTTTGGTAAGAGGGAAAATGGCCTCGTGGTATTCAAGCGTATCGCAGATAAGGAAACCACTTATGGCAGAGTGCCTGAAACCTTGTTAGACAAATTAAAAGAAAACCCCTTGGCGTACTTGGACACTTTTGTGCCTAAGTTTAGCGAATCCATGGACCTCGGCGAGAATGTGACCAAGCTTTCGATTTCCCGTGCGGGTAAAACTTTCGAAGTTAGTCGTGATAAAAAAGAAGATCCTTGG
>QWPF01000054.1:0-13773 GCA_003671255.1 Planctomycetota bacterium
GCTTACCAAACTACACGAAACCCATGGAATCTTGAATGCATTCCTGGTGGTTCGAGTGGTGGTTCAGCCGCGGCTGTAGCTGCTTGCGAAGCACCAATTTCATTGGGTTCAGACACAGGTGGTTCGATTCGTCAGCCTGCAAGTTTATGCGGAATCGTTGGGTTAAAACCCACCTATGGTAGGGTTTCCCGTTACGGTTTGGTTGCATACGCCAGCTCGCTGGATCAAATCGGGACCTTCAGCCATGATGTAACTGATACCGCTCTTTTGTTAAATGTGATTGCAGGAAAAGACGATCGCGATAGCACCTGCACTTCGAACGAAGTTCCCGATTACACTGCGAATCTAGAGGTTCCACTAAAGCCCTTCACCATCGGCGTAGCGCGGGAATATTTTGCAGGTGGGCTGGATGCAGAAGTAGAAAAATCGGTAAGAGAAGCGCTTGATGTGCTTAAAAGCAGAGGCGCAACCATCAAAGAAATTTCATTGCCACATAGCACTTATGCGATTGCAACTTATTACCTTGTTGCAACTGCAGAAGCATCCAGTAATTTGGCCCGTTACGATGGTGTGCATTATGGACACCGATCAAAAGATCACAGCAACCTCATCGATATGTACAGCAAAAGCCGAGGAGAAGGTTTTGGCTCTGAGGTTAAAAGGCGCATTTTACTGGGCAACTATTCGCTATCGAGTGGTTACATCGATGCTTATTATTTAAAGGCATTAAAAGTTCGAAGGTTAATTCGTGATGATTTCGACAAAGCGTTTGCGGATTGCGATGTAATAGCAGGGCCAACTGCGCCAACCTGCGCCTTCAAAGTAGGCGAAAAAAGCTCAGATCCGCTTTCTATGTATTTATCCGACATTTATACAATTAGCTGCAATCTAGCGGGAATCCCAGGCATCAGCATCCCATGCGGTTTCAATTCGAAAAACCTCCCTATTGGGTTGCAACTATTGGGCGCACCTTTTTCTGAAGAGAAACTTCTGCGCATCGCTCGAACCTACGAAAAAGAAACCCCTTGGCATCTGAAGCGCGCTCAAATTTCCTAATGCTAAGTACCCAATGTGTTGCCATATAAATCGATATGCAACCTAGGGCAGTAGCGGAATCCTTCTTCTTTACAAAGCTCAACCAACCATTTAGATTTTTTGTCCAAGTCTTCGCGGGTGATCCCCTGAGGCATTAAAAGCACCTTCGATTTTTCGATTTTTCCCAACGATTTAAGGAATTCACGCACCTCAGTGGTGTCCTCAGGAGAGTCAATCACGAACTTTAATTGATAATCGGAAATATCCATTAACTTTCTGACAACATCGGGTTGCAATCGGAGTTCATCATGCCTCAATTTATATTTGCCATTTTCCATGTGGTGGGGAGTTGAATTAGATAGCTTCGGGCTGATACTTAAAAGATTGCATTGTACTTTTTGAAAAATCGTACCAGCGGTTTCCAAGGTGATGTGGTAGCCAAGTTCATTATATTTAATGCAGAGGTCGTTAAGGTCATGGTGTAAAAAGGGTTCGCCCCCGGTGATCACTACATGCTTGGTATTGAAGAGGTTGGTTTTCGAAATAATAGCATCGAGGGAAAGGGTTTCGCCTTCTGGATTCCAAGAAGTTTGGGGGGAATCGCAGAAAACGCAGCGCAAGTTACAACCCGTGGTGCGAACAAACGCCGAGGGAACCCCATTGAGAATGCCTTCGCCTTGGATCGAATAAAAAATTTCAGATATTTTCATAATCCCACTCTATCGTAAGGTATGGGATCGGTAAGGCCAGCTTCTTTGAATCCCTCGAGACGCAAAATACAGGCATCGCACAAGCCGCATGATTTTCCATTGTTTTTGGGATCATAACAGGAATGGGTCATGGAGAAATCCAAATTAAGCTCATGGCCCAATTTGATGATTTCTTTTTTGGAGAGAACGATCAGAGGGACATGAATTTTAAATTTTCCTGTTTTTTCGACCCCCGCTTTGGTGGCAAGATTGGCAAGACTTTCGAAGGATCGAATAAAATCTGGCCTGCAATCGGGGTACCCAGAATAATCAACTGCATTTACCCCAAGAAAAATATCAAAGGCATTGAGGCTTTCGGCCCAAGCCAGTGCAATGGAAAGAAACACCGTATTTCTTGCAGGAACATAGGTGACGGGAATTTCGCAAGCCATGGAAGCTTGGGAACGATTTTTAGGTACTGCTTCCTCGGAAGTCAACGCCGAGCCGCCAAATGCCCTTAAATCTAAGTCAATTACCTTATGATCGAAGACTCGCAATTGCGAGGCGACTTTTTTTGCAGCTTCGATTTCAGCATGATGCCTTTGCTGATAATTAATGGTCAAGGCATGGCACTCATACCCTTCTTTAAGGGCAATCGCCAAGGTCGTGGTGGAATCGAGCCCGCCACTGAGCAAGACCACTGCTTTTTTAGTTGTACTCAAAGTCATTGATTCGCCACCCAATTAAAAAGAATAAGGATTACACGATTATACTTAGGCCTTCTTTCCATCTATAATATGGAAATGTGGTAAAAACTTTTGCCCTCGCACCATGCCCAACGGCCCTTTACAAATATACTAAGAAATACACTTAGTTAACCTAACGGAGGCGCAACCATGCCAGCCATGACCCTGACCGAGAAAATCCTAGCAAAACACGCAAAAACTGATTTTGTAGAGCCTGGGCAAAATATTTGGATCGATGTCGATATTTTAATGACCCACGATGTTTGTGGCCCGGGCACCATAGGCGTATTTAAAAAACATTTTGGAAAAGCTGCCAAGGTCTGGGATCCCAAGAAAATCGTAATTATCCCCGATCACTATATTTTTACCGCAGACAAGATGGCCAATCGTAATGTTGATGTCTTGAGGGAGTTTTCCAAAGAGCAAAACCTGCCTTATTACTATGATGTTGGCACTGAAAGTTATAAAGGCGTTTGCCATATCGCTCTGCCTGAAGAAGGCCATACCCGCCCAGGCGAAGTATTGCTGGGCACCGATAGCCATACCTGCACCGCTGGGGCATTCGGGGAATTCGCAACCGGCATAGGTAATACAGACGCAGGCTTTGTCATGGGTACAGGCAACCTTTGGCTTAAAGTACCACCAACAATGCGATTTATTTTCGAAGGCACTTTACCCCCATATCTAATGGCTAAAGACCTTATTCTTGCAGTTATTGGAGATATTGGCTGCGATGGTGCCACTTACAAGGCAATGGAGTTTGATGGCCCCGGGGTTTTTGCTCTTAATATGGAAGAGCGCATGACCCTTTGCAATATGGTGATTGAAGCAGGTGGCAAAAATGGCGTTATTGCGCCAGACAAAGTCACACTCGATTTCATCGATTCTAAAAACAAGCATAAAGTTCCATACACCCCTGTTTACACCGATCCGGGTGCGAAGTTTATTTATGAAAAGGTTTACGACATTAGCAAACTGCAACCGGTAGTGGCCAAGCCACATAGCCCAGATAACAAAGCTTTTGTAAGCGAAGTAAAAGGCACGAAGCTAGATCGGGCATACATTGGCTCTTGTACAGGCGGAAAAATGACCGACTTCCGTGCTGCTGCTAAAATTATGCATGGGCATACGGTGAAGATTGATACCTTTGTGGTGCCTGCCACCACTGAAGTTGCCAGAGGGCTTAAAAGCGAAAAGATGCATGGCAAAACGCTCGAGCAAATTTTCTTGGATGCAGGCGCAAAAATGGGCGAGGCCTCTTGTGCGGCTTGCCTTGGCGGGCCCAGCGATACTTTTGGCAGGCTGAATCAAGCCATTCGCTGCATCAGCACAACGAATCGCAATTTCCCTGGCAGAATGGGCCACAAGGAAGCTGAAGTTTTTCTGGCCAGCCCTCTTACCGTTGCTGCCAGCGCTATTACAGGCATGATCACCGACCCTAGGGAGTATTTAGCATGAGTAAAATTCCAAACGAAATCACAGGCAAAGTTTATGTTTTGGGGGATAATGTCGACACCGATCAAATTATTCCCGCAGAATATCTTACCTTTAATCCTGCGATTCCTGAAGAATACAAGCAGTTTGGTAAATACGCCCTCAGTAGCGTACCACCAGCACAATCTGGCTTGCCCAAGGGCAACATTCCTTTTCATACCGATGATGAGTTTGTTTCGCCTTACACTTTTATCGTTGCAGGGAAAAACTTTGGGTGCGGCTCTTCCCGCGAACACGCCCCTGTAGCTCTTGATGCTGCTGGTATTAAAGTCGTGATTGCGGAATTCTATGCCCGTATTTTCTTCCGAAATTCAGTCAACGGTGGCTACTTGGTTCCCTTTGAATGCAGCGAAAGATTATGCGATAAAGTCTGCACAGGCGATGAATTGAAACTGGATGTGTTGAACTGCAAATTGCACAACTTGACCACCAAAGAAATCTACCCACTTAATCCATTAGGCGAGATAGCACCCATCCTGAATGCAGGTGGGATTTTCGCTTATGCCAAGCAAGTAGGCATGCTTAAGTCTTAGTTTGATGGCTATTTATCTAAGCATCAGGTTCAGGAAACTGGATCTGGTGCTTTTTTATTTTGGGGAAATTTCTCATCTCATATTGGAGCGAAAACCTCACACTTTGAAAGAACGCAAATATACACACAACCTTGCTTAAAATTCCCTCGGTAAACACTTCAAAACCAAGATACGCCTGATAACCTAAAGATCCTAGAAACAGTCCTAATGCGAAAATGATTAATCCACTAGGCGCCAAGGGTATAAAAAATGCCAGGATTACAATTCCGATACCTGCAGCAATACTAACCTTGCTATTGTTTTTAGCGTTGGTGATGACTAATTGTTTTTTAGATACAAGCTCTTCCTCGCTCATTTTTTTTTCTGGGGGCATGCCGTTGTTTTGGGCATCCAACATTTTCGGAATAGACTCATCTACGGTTTTTAAAACAAAGGCATAAAAGAAAATATTGAACAGGCCAATCGCAAGGAGAATATTACGGTGTGAATTTTAATTCACACTGGGTTCGGGTCGGTTCATGAAAAACAAGCCTTGGTAATGATTAAGTGTCCTGTTCCAACAGTCTAGTAAATTAAGGTTGCTTGATATGACAAAAATGCCGTCTTCCAATTGACAAGTCTGCCACTCTGACAGCTTATATTTCCGCCCAATCCCTAGCAAACGCCATAAGTCTATACTTAAAAGCAACTTACACACATCCTAATTCATGGCATAACCTTTGCTAATCTAATTGCTCATTCGTAAAAAGACCTTTATCAGTCTGAATGAAAATTAGAATCATAAATCCGGAATGTAAACCGGCAAGATGGCAACTGAAAAGCATTCAATAGTTTCGTGGTTAAAGGAGTATGTGGATGGGTTCTAAACAACTGACTTATGCTGATGAAGCGCGTCAAAAAATGCTGGCTGGTGTCAGCAAACTAGCCCGTGCAGTTCGCTGCACCCTTGGGCCCCGTGGCAGAAATGCTGTTATCGACAAAGGTTGGGGCAGCCCAACGGTAACCAAAGACGGTGTTACTGTTGCAGAGGAAATCGAACTTCAAGATCCTTTCGAAAACATGGGGGCTCAACTTGTTAAGGAAGCCGCCAGCAAAACCAGCAATGTTGCAGGCGATGGTACCACCACCGCAACGGTAATTGCTGAAGCTGTTTTCCGCGAAGGCCTTAAATACCTTGCTGCTGGGCATCATCCAATGGCAATCACCCGTGGTGTTCAAAAGGGTGTTGATAAAGTTGTCGAGCAACTGGCCAAGATGGCTGAAAAGATTGACTCCAAAGACAACAAAGAAATCACCGAAGTTGCTACGATTGCTGCTAACAACAACTCTGAGATCGGCAAAAAACTTGCTGAAGCGATGACCAAAGTTGGCGCAACCAATGGCGTTATCACCATTGAAGAAGGCAAGATTACTGAAACTGAAGTAGTCATTGTTCAAGGGATGCAATTCGATCGTGGGTATCTTTCACCCCACTTCGTAACCAATCATGACAACATGACTTGCGATCTTGAAAACCCCTACATTCTTATCTACGAAGAAAAGATTAGCTCTGCTAAAGCTTTGATTCCACTCCTTGAAGCTATTTCCAAGAAGAAAGAACCTTTGCTCATCATCGCTGAAGATATTGATGGCGAAGCTCTTGCAACCTTGGTTCTTAACAAACTTAAAGGCGTGCTTAATATTTCTGCAGTCAAAGCCCCAGGCTATGGCGATCGCAGGAAAGCCATCCTCGAAGACATTGCTGCACTTACTAAGGGCAAAGCAATTTTCAAGGATTTAGGCGTACCACTTGAACAAATCCAGCTCTCTGACCTTGGACGTGCCAAGAAAATCAAGATCGATGCTGAAAACACCACCATCACTGAAGGTGCTGGCGACAAGAAAACCATTGAAGGTCGTTGCGAAATGATCCGCAAGGAAATCGCCAAGACTGACAGTGATTATGATCGTGAAAAACTTCAGGAACGACTTGCAAAGCTAGCAGGTGGCGTGGCCCAATTAAAAGTTGGCGCAGCAACCGAAACCGAAATGAAAGAACGCAAAGCACTTTACGAAGATGCCTTGCATGCTACTCGTGCTGCACTTGCTGAAGGCATTGTTGCAGGCGGTGGGGTTGCCCTTCTTCAGGCACGCAAATGCCTTGATAACCTTGAGTTTGATAACGAAGAAGAAACCATTGGCTTGAATCTTCTGCGCACCGTAATGGAAATGCCCTGCAAGATGATTGCTGAAAACGCAGGCCTTGATGGCTCTGTTGTAGTTCACAACATTAACAAATCCAAAGAAAAGAACTTTGGTTTTGATGCAGATAAAGGCGTCTATTGCGATATGCGAAAAGCAGGCATCGTTGACCCTGTTAAGGTTACACGAAGCGCTCTGCAAAATGGTGTTAGCGTAGCTTGTTTGCTGCTTACCACCGAAACCATGATTGCAGATATACCTGAACCTAAGGGTGCAGGCGGCGATCATCACGACCATCATCATGGTGGTGGTGGTGGCGATATGGGCATGGGCGGAATGGGTGGCATGGGCGGAATGGGTGGCATGGGCGGAATGATGTAAGTTGCCCTTTGATTTTTGTATTACCTGAATCATTAACTATAATCTCGTAAGTAAGGAATTAATCATGGCCAAGGACAAAGATGTTGATTTGAAAGTGCGACCCCTCGACGACAGGGTCGTGGTTCAACCTTTAGAAGCTGAAGACAAAAGTGCGGGTGGGATTTTGCTTCCCGATGCTGCAAGGCAGAAACCCCAGCGAGGTCGTGTTCTTGCTGTTGGGCCAGGCAACCTTCGTGATGATGGCCAACGGACACCCGTTTCTGTCAGCAAAGGTGATGAAGTTGTATATGGTCGCTATGCTGGAAGCGATATTGAAGTTGATGGCAAAGAAATTAAGATACTTCGCGAAAGCGATATTCTTGCAAAGATTACCAAGTAAATTCGAACATCCGCTAAGGGAGATTTTCATAAATGGCTAAGCAACTTCTTTATACCGATGATGCCCGTAAGAAACTTCTTGCAGGCGCTGAAAAACTGGCCCATGCCGTAGGCATTACTCTTGGGCCCACAGGTAGAAATGTCATCCTCGACAAAAGCTTTGGCGGCCCCACGGTCACCAAAGATGGCGTGACTGTCAGTAAGGAAATAGACCTTGCTGATCCTTTTGAAAACATGGGCGCTAAGCTCGTTAACGCTGTGGCTCAAAAAACCAGTGACATTGCAGGAGATGGTACTACAACTGCCACCATTCTTGCACTTTCCATTTATCAGGAAGGCTTGCGCAATATCACCGCTGGTGCCAATCCAATGGCTATCAGGCGCGGTATTGATAAAGCAGTCGCTGCGGTTGTTGAGAACCTCAACGAAATTTCAAAGCCCATGAAATCTTCCGCTGAACTTGCTCAGGTTGCTGCTATCAGCGCCAACAATGACATGGTCATTGGGCAACTCATGGCTGATGCTTTCGAAAAAGTGGGTAAAGATGGCGTGATCACGGTTGAAGAAGGCAAAACTGCTGAAACGACCCTCGACTTTGTTGAAGGCATGCAGTTTGATAAAGGCTATGTTTCGCCTTACTTCATCAATACCGAAGACATGACTTGCGAACTTGAAGACCCGCTCATTCTCATCTACGAAAAGAAAGTGAACAATGTGCGTGATATGTTGCCCTTGCTTGAAAAAGCAGCAGCAACAGGCAAGCCTTTGCTCATCATCGCAGAAGATGTTGAATCTGAAGCGTTGGCAGCATTGGTTATCAACAAGTTACGCGGCATCTTAAATGTTTGCGCAGTTAAAGCCCCAGGGTTTGGCGATCGTCGCAAAGCCATGCTTGGTGATATTGCTGTTCTTACGGGTGGCCAGTTCATCAGCGAAGATCTTGGAATCACGCTTGAGAATGTTGAACTCGACATGCTTGGGAATTGCAAGACTGTTCGTATTGAACGCGAAAACTGTACGATCATCAGCGGTAAGGG
Organism: Planctomycetota bacterium; assembly: GCA_003671255.1. Classification (GTDB taxonomy): domain Bacteria; phylum Planctomycetota; class Planctomycetia; order Gemmatales; family Gemmataceae; genus UBA969. The sequence continues at coordinate 8,475 of QWPF01000054.1, forward strand.
CGATAAAGCTTCCATTCAAAAGCGCATCGAACAGATCCGTGCTCAAATGGGCCAGACTGAAAGCGAATACGACAAAGAAAAGTTCAGCGAACGCCTTGCTAAACTCACGGGTGGCGTTGCAATTGTTCGGGTTGGTGGAACCACCGAAGCCGAAATGAAACAGACCAAAGGTCGCGTTGAAGATGCTCTTCACGCAACCCGAGCTGCTGTTGCTGATGGTATTGTTCCCGGGGGCGGCACTGCTCTTCTTCGTTGCATAGGGGTTGCAGAAAAAGTGTCTGAGAAGCTTAAAGGTGATGAACGCTTAGGTGCGGAAATCATTACTAGGGCCCTTGAAAAACCGATTCGCATTATTGCTCAAAACTCTGGAGTAGATGGTGCGGTTGTTGCTGCAGAAATACTTTCCCGAGATGGAAAGCCCAACTTCGGCTATAATGCTAATACTGGTGAGTATGTCGATATGTTTAAAGAAGGCATTATCGACCCCACCCGCGTTACAAAATCTGCCTTGCAGAATGCGGCAAGCATCGCTGGCCTGATGCTTACCACCGAAGTCATGATTACAAAGATTGACGAGGAAAGTTCTACAGGTAAGGTTTCTGGAGCTGTGAGGTAATTTAGGTTTCCTCATCTCCTTTTGGTTTCTTACGCGGGTCCAGCTTGTTTGGGCCCGCGTTTGTTTATAAATACTATTTTTTTGACCCTTTCTAGTTGAACTACCGGGAAATGCATGGCGACTAAACGCTGCTATTACGAAGTCCTCAGCCTTACTAAAAGCGCTGATTCGGATTCTATCAAAGTTTCTTATCGCAAACTTGCTATGCAATATCACCCTGATCGCAATGTGGGCAATGCAGAAGCTGAGGTCCTTTTTAAAGAAGCTGCTGAAGCTTATGAAATATTGCGCGACCCTGAAAAAAGACAGCGTTATGATCGCTACGGCCATGCGGGCATGGATGGTATGGCGATGCCCGACTTTGGTAATGCAGATTCGGTGATGGATTTATTTGGTGATCTGTTCGGCGGAGTATTTGGTGGTGCAGGCAAGGGGAAAGGCAGACGAGGCCCCCAGGCAGGTAATGATTTTCATCTCGGTATTGAAATTGATTTGATCGATGCCATGAAGGGTGTCGAAAAGAAAGTAAAGATTCCACGGGATGTTAATTGTAAAGCATGCAGTGGTAATGGCTGCAAACCCGGTTCCACGCCTGTACGATGCAAGCGCTGTGATGGTAAAGGGGTTGTAATTCAGGGGAATGGTTTTTTCCGAATTCAACAAACTTGTTCGGGATGTGGGGGCAAAGGAGCCACCATTACAAACCCATGTACTAGTTGCAGAGGCGCAGGCTTGATTCAAGAACACGAAGAATTGGTTCTCAATATTCCGCCCGGGGTTGATGATGGGGTAAATATTCGCCACACGGGTTCTGGTGAGGCTTCGCGTAATGGCGGTCCGCCCGGCGATCTTTATGTACAAATCAAAGTTAAGAAGCATTCGTTTTTCTTGCGCAATGGTGCAGATTTACATTGTGAAGTACCTGTTACTTTTAGTCAGGCAGCATTGGGTGGCGAAATCGAAATTCCATCTCTTGATGGAAAAAAGATCAAGTTTAAATTGCCTGCAGGAATACAGAGTGGAGAAGAAGCGAAAGTACCTGGCAAAGGAATGCCATCATTAAGGGGAACAAGGATGGGAGATCTCGTGCTTCATGTTCGCCTAGAAACGCCTAGAAATCTCACAAAAAGGCAGGAAGAGTTGCTTAGGGAGTTATCAGAACTCGACCATAAACACATTTCGCCTCACCGAAAAAGTTTCCTCGAGAAACTCAAAGGCCTTTTTGGACAGTCAGAATCCGATTCTTCTAAAGATAACAAGGAAAGCTAAAACCATTTAGCAACTAGGGGGAAAACATGACAAATGAAAACAGTGATCCTGATAATGAATACAACCATGACGAGGCTATACCTCCGATTATCTCTGAAGTTGAAACCTTAAAAGACCAACTTCTTGAAGCAGAGAAAAAAAAAGAGGAATACCTCACGCTTGTGAAATCCACCAGAGCGGACTTCGAAAACTACCAAAAGCGAATCCTAAGAGATCAGGCAAACGAAAAACGCTTTGCCCACTTCCAATTCACTGCCGACATTTTACCTGCCTTGGATAACCTTGACCGGGCATTGCAGGCATCCAAGCAAAGTGGTGCAACCGACCCCATGGTACAAGGGGTAAGCATGGTTTTATCCCAAGTTCTTGATGTTTTTAAACGCCATGGCATTCAACGCATCCAAGCTGAGGGAACCCTTTTTAACCCGAATCTTCATCAAGCGGTAATGCAAGTTCCATCTAAAGACTTGCCTGTTTCTACCGTGGTTCAAGTTCTGGAGAATGGTTATACACTGCACGATCGGGTGATTCGCCCTGCGAGTGTTTCGGTTTCATGCCAAGCGGAATAACGGTTTCTAAAACACAATTGGAGCAATAAAATGCCAACCTATGAATATGAATGCGATGCCTGCCAACACGCTTTTGAAGAGTTTCAATCCTTTTCGGAGAAGGTGTTAAAAAAATGCCCGAAGTGCAAGAAGTCAAAACTCCGAAGGCTATTTGGCACAGGCTCTGCAATTCTTTTCAAAGGTTCTGGTTTTTACGAAACCGATTACCGCAGCGAATCCTACAAAAGTTCCGCAAGCGCGGATAAAGAAAGCGCAGCCAAATCTGAGCCTGCTGCTAAAAAAGACTCCACCCCAACCACAACTCCAACACCGTCGACTGATAGCAAAAGTAATGCTGCTGCACCCAAACCATCCAAGCCTTCACCCAAGAAGGATTGATATGACTCAAGTTAAATGCCCTATTTGTGATAAGCCGATGAATTTTCAGGCCCGTAGCGAATGGCCCGACTTTCCTTTTTGCAGTTTGCGTTGCAAACGCATCGATTTAGGTCGTTGGTTTGGTGAGCGTTATAAACTTCAGGGGCACGATTATCCGGAAGACTTTCATGAAGAAAATGAAAGCGAATGAAGTTCTCTTCTTTTTTCGCCTCTTACAATTTAGCTCGTTTATTTAGCTGCTATTCTGCATAATCTCGATTAAGATCAGCTTTCATCATTACAACTTGGTTAAATCTATGAACACTTTTTACAAGATAGTACTTGGACTTTCCCTACTGCTGGCAACTGGTTGCAAGCAGGCAACGGGCAATAAGCTTTATCTTGGAAATAGACAAATCAAAGTGGTTGCTACCACCACCATGATAGCAGACCTGCTTACTAACGCAGGCAAGGGAAGAGTTTTGGTTGAATCACTGATGGGGCCGGGCATTGATCCCCATTCCTATGAACCTAGAGAAAGCGATGTTTCGAGGCTTATGGAGGCAGATGTTGTTTTTTACAACGGCATCCATCTAGAAGGAAAAATGGCGGATCTATTTGAAGAATCTGCCAAGAAAAAACATGTCTTTGCGATCGCTGATGGGTTGTTACCCGAAGATATTCGAAAAGAGATTCAAACGAACACACCCGATCCTCATATTTGGTTTGATGTTCAGTTGTGGATCAAATGCTTGGAATTTGTGAATGCGAAATTGATTGAAATCGATCCAGATAACAGCAGCATTTATGAGACGAACAAAAAAAATTATTCGGCCACTCTTAATGAGCTTCATCAATATGTAAAACAACAAGCAGATAAAGTCCCCAAGGAACAAAGAGTCTTAATCACAGCTCATGATGCATTTGGGTATTTTGGGAATGCGTACGGCTTTCAGGTTAGGGGGGTGCAGGGAATCAACACTGTAGCGGAAGCCAACAGTGGTGAAATCGGATCCTTGGCCACTTTCATGGTGAAGAACAAAGTGAGGGCTTTTTTTGTGGAAAGTTCTGTGCCTCGCAAAAACCTTGAAAAGCTTAAAGAGGTTGCAGCTTTACTGGATCCAAATTTCATGCTTTCTTCTGGAGGCGAGTTGTATTCTGATGCATTAGGGTCTAAAAATTCTGCTGCAGGAACTTATGAAGGCATGGTTAAGCATAATATCGAAACCATCGTTAAAGCTTTGGTTCCTTAAAAAACGGGATGTTGCATGACTGGGCCGAATGATAAAAAACTGGAATTCGCCTTAGAGATCAACGATCTCACCGTGAGCTACAAAGATAAACCGGTGCTATGGGATATCGATCTCGAGATACCTCAAGGGGCGCTTGTAGGAATTGTCGGGCCGAATGGGGCAGGGAAAACGACGCTAATCAAATCCATTCTCGGGTTGCTGAAACCAGTTGCAGGGTCTGCAAAAATACTCGGACTTGAAATCGATCAAGGCATCAAAAAAATAGCCTATGTGCCTCAGAGGGGTAGTGTCGATTGGGATTTTCCTGCAACAGTTTTTGATGTGGTCCAAATGGGTACCTACGGAAAATTAGGATGGTTCAGACGACCGGGCGCCAAAGAAAAAAAACTCACCAAAGAGGCCCTCGAAAAAGTCGGGATGCTCGAACTTGCGCATAGACAGATCAGCCAACTTTCAGGCGGGCAGCAACAAAGGGTCTTTTTAGCCCGCGCTCTCGTTCAACATGCTGAAATCTATCTCATGGATGAACCTTTCCAAGGCGTGGATTCAACCACCGAACAATCAATCGTAGAACTATTACGAGAATTAAGGAATCAAGGTGGCACTGCTTTGGTGGTTCATCACGATTTACAAACAGTTAAAGATTATTTCGACTGGGTGGTGTTATTGAATGTGCGTAAAATCGCAGCAGGGCCTGTGTCCGAAGTTTTCACCGAAACAAACTTAAAGCTCGCTTTTGGTTCCAGAGTTTCCCTAGGAGAATAACGCTTGTTCGAATCGCTTTCAGTTCCGGGATTGGGAAGCGTTGTTGCTGGAACTGCGTTGTTGGGCTTTTTATGTGGAACTCTTGGCACCTTCGCTGTTTTAAGAAAACAAAGCCTCATGGGCGATGCCATTTCCCACGCCTGCCTGCCCGGGCTCATTCTCGCTTTTCTTCTTTTTAACAGTAAAGAATCCTGGGCCCTAATGCTGGGTGCTGCTATTTCAGGTACCTTGGCTGCAATGGTTGTTCTTGGTATCAGCAGGTTTAGCAGAGTCAAAGAAGATAGCTCGCTTGCAATAACTCTTTCAGTGTTTTTTGGCTTTGGGCTTATGCTTCTCACTTGGGTACAACGAAGGCCAGATGCCGCCCAGGCTGGACTGGCACGCTTTTTATTCGGCCAAGCTGCAACCCTTTTAGATCGCGATGTTTGGCTCCTTGCTGCAATTGCAATTCCTTGTCTTCTAACTGTTTT
>QWPF01000054.1:13808-16563 GCA_003671255.1 Planctomycetota bacterium
CTCTCCTTATTATTGGTGATGGTTATCGTGGCAGGTTTGGAAACCGTGGGCGTGGTTTTAATGAGCGCATTACTGGTGGCGCCTGCTGTAGCTGCAAGGCAATGGACCAACAGGCTTGAAATCATGGCAATCTTAGCTGGGGTTTTCGGCGCATTTTCAGGCATAGCTGGCGCATTTTTAAGCAACATGGGCAAAACCAGTATTCCCACAGGCCCGGTCATTGTCTTGTTCATTACTTTGATTGTGCTTTTATCCATTTTATTTGCGCCTGCCCGGGGGATCGTCTGGCTTCAATTCCAACATTGGCGCGACAGTAAGATTCTCCATTTAGATTCTGTTCTTTCTAATCTGTTAAACCTTGCGAAGGAGCATAGTGGCAAACAAAATGGCCACAGCATGGCAATGCTGAAAGGGATTAGTTCGAACCCTTCCGGGGTTCCCAGAAGCGTACAGAAATTATTAGAAATGGGTTTAGTTTCCGAAGTGGATAAGGGCCTTTATATTCCGACTTCCAAGGGCGCTGAATATTTATTTGAAAAAACCTCCCACATGGGAGCACTTTCAAAATGACACAAGCTCAAATCGAAATCCAACTACTTGCAATGGCCACCGCTGTTGCCTGCTCTTTATGCGGTGTCTTTTTAGTACTAAGGCGCATGTCTTTACTTAGTGATGCAATCAGCCATACGGTTCTTATTGGAATCGTGATTGCTTTTTTCCTGACGGGAGACATGGCATCGCCTTGGTTATTAGTCGGTGCAACGATGGCGGGTGTATTCACCGTTTTGATGGTTGAAAGTTTACAAAAAACCGGGGTGGTACGAGAGGATGCTGCAATAGGCTTGGTTTTCCCTGCATTATTTAGTGTTGCAGTACTATTGATTTCTATTTATTCGAAGAATGTTCATCTCGATATGGACGCAGTGCTTGTGGGAAAAATTGCTTTAACCCCACTGCCCTCACGACGACTGGAATTCGGTGGATATGATTTTGGTCCAAAATCGCTGGCCTTGATGATAGCCATTATTTTTGTAAACCTTGGGTTCATCATCGTATTTTTCAAAGAGCTTAAAGTCTCAACATTTGATCCGGCATTCAGCAAAGCCATTGGTTTTAACCCATACTGGATTCACCTTGGGTTAGTGCTTTCTGTTTCAACCACAGCGGTGGCATCCTTTGATGCGGTAGGGTCCATTCTTGTAGTTGCTTTAATGGCTGCACCTGCTGCAACAGCCTACTTATTAACCGATAAGCTTTCAATTATGTTGGTATGGAGTTGTATTATTGGGATGCTTAGTGCGGTATTGGGGTATTGGTTTGCTCATTTTCTTGATGCTTCAATTGCAGGTTCAATGGCGACGGTTGCAGGGATCATCTTTGGGCTGACATTTTTCTTTGCACCGGAAAGAGGATTATTCTCAGTCTGGCAGCGTGCAAAAATAAGAGACCGAAAATTCAAGCTGGCTCTTTTACTAGTGCACCTCACGCAGCATGAGGGTACAATCCGAGAATTGGAAGAATGCAATATTGAAAGCCTTCACCTTCACCTTCGTTGGGATGAATACGAAACTCGTTCCGTCGCTTTTGAAGCAGTTGAAACTTTCTGTGCTTCTCAAGAAAACAAAGTTCTTAGATTAACACCCAAGGGCAGGATCATCGCCTTGGAATCATTGCAATTAGGGACTAATCTCTCCTGAAATTTTTAGAAATAAGGCCAATGAAAAGACCAATATCGCAAAACATGATGGATTGGCTCAAAGGCGAACTACATCTCTGGAAATCTGAAGGTACCATCTCAGAAACCCAGCTTGAGTCAATCATTTCTCAATATGATTCCCAAGCTGATGCAGAACAAAAAAAATCTACAGCCTTCTACACCTTAATCAGTGCGGCATCGATACTTGCGGGGGCTGCCCTACTATTACTCATTGGTTACAATTGGGAGGCGCTCAATTACATTGCCAAGCTTGGGATTATTTTCGGTATCACGATTACATTTCAAGGCCTGACAATGGTTTCCCGATTTCGCTGGAAAAACACTATGCTTTCTGAAGTATTCAGTCTGCTTAGTTGCATTAGTTATGGATCAGGAATATGGCTCATCGCCCAAATATTCAACCTTAACGCTCATTATCCCGATGGGTTTTTCTGGTGGGCCTTGGGATCAATCCCTCTGGCATTTCTTGGCCAATCATCGCTACTTTGGTTTTTAGTTATTGTTTTGGAAATCATCTGGGCGTTTACTGAAGCGGATGCGAATTTTGGTTCGACTTGGTTGTTATTTGGAAGAGATACACGCCTTCCCTCTGCTGCATATCTTATGCCTCTTTTATTATTCCCTGGCTTCATTTGGGCCTATTTGAAAGACTGCCCCAAAACGATGGCGCTGCATTTGATTGGTTTTGCATGCTGGTGCTTGAGTTTATGGATTGCTTGGAATTTCCAAAGCCTCGCTCTGCCCCTGCTAGGTTCCATTTTTGCTTTATACTGGCTAGCGGGCATGGCAATCGGAATTAAAGAAAAACTTGCATTTGTATGCAGTCAAATCGGCTTGATTGCAACTTGGCCCATGCTTTGTATTTTCAGCTTTTATGATTTTCAAAAAGAAATAACGGAAAGAATCAAACCCGAGCATAACCATGGATATGCAGTGATTGATGGGGCACTCATTTTCTTGGTGGGGATTACGGTTCTGCTTATCTATTCAAGGTCAACCTTTTTAAAAATCCCTTTGAAATATGTTTCGCCCAAAGAA
>QWPF01000055.1:0-912 GCA_003671255.1 Planctomycetota bacterium
ATGCGTTGGCGTTCTCTTTTAATGTTGTTTTTTTTTTTCTTAGTCGTCAGCTTCAATGTGCGTGCCATGCTTTATCATTCCTTGTTTTAAATGCCTTGTTGATCCAAGTATAATTCTAGTAAGTTTTTAATCTAATTCTGCAAAAGATGCCAACTAATTCTGATTTCGAGGCAATTGCAATGAAATCTACCGCAAATTCGCTAAGACCGCTATTTGGCTTACTCAATTGCCTCAGCTTTTATTTCTTATCTTTAAGGGATTTGGCGAGGAAGAGGCGGGCGGCTTTTTCCTGGGGAGCCATCGGCCTAGAAACATCTTGCCAAGCATTGATTGCAGCTTCTTTATCGCCTAGGTTTGCTAAAGAGTAACCCCAAAGGAGTTTGCCATGGGGGGCGCCCGCACCTACCGGAAATTCTTCTAAATATCTACGCCAAGCGCTTTCGCAATCCTTCCACTTATTGAGTCTATCTTGTTGGGCCAATTGGGTTGGGGTGGAAGATTTGGATTGGATATCGAATCTGCGTTGTTGTTGTTCTGCGAGTTCGTGTTTGCAAAGTGCGAGCAGCCAGGAAATCTGGTCGCCTCTTGGTCTGCCAATGGAACCAGCGATCATCATCCCAAGGTCTCTATCGCCCTTTTGGAAAAGCGTTCGGATTTCGAGATTCACTTTTGCAAGATCATCCTGGGTTTTATCTTTGTTTTGCATGACGGTTTCGAAGTTCGTAAAAACTTGTTTTGCATAATCCATCCAGCCATTGATTCGCTGGGAAAGGTTGGGGTCGGTTTCTGCGCCACGCAGTTGAATCCGGAGTTCATCGCCTTCGCGAACAAGATCTGGTACTGCTTTTGCATAGCGGGCATGAAGCATTTGATCTCGGGGCAGTTTGGGTTCAAGAGCAGGGTTGTTGGAGG
>QWPF01000055.1:922-16475 GCA_003671255.1 Planctomycetota bacterium
TGAAGTTGTGGGGGTATTGCGGTCTGTGGGATTAATTCGCTTTGATAAACTTGAAAAACTTGAGGAGAAGCGAATCCGCCATTATTTGGGGTAAGAAACATGCGCAGGGATTCAACTGCGGGGACCATCAAAAGAACCTTGGTGGAAGGGCCAAACGAAGGCCTGCAGGCTTTTTCGATTTTCGTGATCAGGGATTCGAGATCGGAAGCGAGCTTGGCTTTGGCGCCTGTGGGAAGATATTTTTCTTCGAGCAGTTTCATGCGAGGAGAAAGAGAGGAAAGAGATGTAGCGATAGCGGGAGCGATTTTCATAATTTGATCGGGTTGCACATCGTAAGGGACTTGCTCAGAATCTAACACTCTGATTTTTTTAGGATCCGCTTTCAACTCTGTAAGAAGTAAAGGTTTACCATCTTTTCCCCCGGGAAGGGGAAGGCCAAGAATTGGATCAAACAAGTAAAGATCATTGCCTGATTCATCGACAACGCCAATCCAAATTCTGGGGGGAGCATTGGGATCTTTGCCTGGGAGGAGCAATAGGCAGCCGACTGGTTGTTCAAGTTTTTCGCCGACATAAAGGAATTGTTCGAGCAATGTAAGAAAAGTGAGCGAGCGTTCGTAGCTACTGCCCCAGCCTCTGCGTAAGGCATAGATGGGTGGGACGGGGTTATTGGATCTAGGAGCGAGCCGCATTTCTCGGACCACCCACATAAACGCCTGGGTGGAAAGATCGCTGATGGAAGCTTTGACTTGTTTAACGCCCAAAGCTGGTGGTTCAAGAAAGCGTGCGATATCGCGAAACATCAATCGTTCTTCAAGATAGTGGGGGTCGAGAAGGGTGAAGGTGGGACTATCGATTTCATTGAACTGCTGATCGTTCATCCCAAACTTGGCAAAGATCTCTTTTTTTTCTTGGGAGAAAGTTGCGGGTTTTTCGTTGGGGTGAGTTGCGAGATGATTATTGATTTGTTGCAAAGCGTTTTTACAGGAGCCTAAATCATTATCATTGGTGAGCAGTTCCTGGGCAGACTTTAAAGAGGAATCTTCAGGGGTGGAGGCAGAGTTATTTTTGTCTGCATCTTTTTTCACCGGGTTCGAACTAAAGGTGAAGTAAAGCAAAGTACCTGCAAACAATATGACTGCCGCAATGACAGAAACCAGCAAGGTGTTGCTTTTTTTTGATTCTTCAGGAAAAGCATTATCTGGAATGGTACTCATGATAATTCCGTCAACAAGTTACATGGATGATCAAGGCAATTGGATGGCCTGCCTGATACGCAGGCAGGTTGATATTAAATCAGAAAGATTTTCGAGTGCGATCATATTAGGGCCATCGCTTAGGGCTTTATCTGGGTTGGGATGGGTTTCGATAAACACACCATCGCAACCAGCAGCAACAGCAGCCTTGGCGAGATAAGGCACCATGCGCCTATCGCCTCCGCTTCGATCACCTGCGCCGCCTGGCATTTGTACGCTATGTGTTGCATCGAAGATTACGGGTGGCCCGAGGTCTTGCATGAGTGGGATGGATCGCATATCGCTGACGAGGTTACCATAACCAAAGGTTGCGCCTCGTTCGGTAAGCAGCAAACGGTTGTTGCCTACTTCATCAAGTTTGCTGACCACATTTTTCATATCCCAAGGAGCCATGAACTGGCCTTTTTTCACATTGATAACTTTGCCTGTTTTGCCTGCAGCAAAAAGGAGATCAGTCTGCCTGGCTAGGAAAGCGGGGATTTGCAAGACTTCGCAAACTTGCCCTGCGGGTGCGGCATGATCGGTTTCATGGATATCGGTAAGGACAGGGAGGCCTGTAATGCGTTTGACTTCGTCAAGTATTTTAAGGCCTTCGTCGATGCCTGGGCCACGGAAAGTTTTGCCCGAGCTACGATTGGCTTTATCGAACGATGATTTAAAAACGACTTGAATGTTAAGCTTCTTGCTGATTTCAAGTATTCTATCTGCAACAGAAAGTACCAGGTCGCGGGATTCAATAACGCAGGGGCCAAGAATCCAGAGCAGGGGCTTTTGTGGCCCTACTTCCCATTGCCCAACTTTTACAACACGCTTATCCATGAAAACTCCTTTTAGTTGTTAAGCGGTACATCGACCGAGTTGATTTTAGCTGCGAGGATAAAATCATTCTCGGTCAGCCCACCAACTGCATGAGTCCAAAGTTCAATACAGACATTACGATAATTGGTGAGATGCAAATCAGGATGGTGCCCATCTTCTTCTGCTATTTTTGTAACTTCGTGAAAGAAGGCGATTGCATCAGTAAAGTTGCGGACTTTCCATTCTCTGCGGATTCTGAGGCCATCATGGGAAAGTTGCCAACCGGGGGCGCCCACAAGATACATCGCAGCTTCGCCCGCAGTTAAAGAGGGAAGCCCACCCTCGCATGGTAGGCATTTTTTCTTTTGTAATTCGCCCTGACTGAAATCGGTCATCAATACCTCCATGATCAGATATAAAACCATCAATCCATCGATGCTATCTTAATAAAGAGTGAGATGAAATGGGATCAAAAACAAAAATACTTCCAATCTACTAACTTCGAACGATTTCCAGTTGCACTTTATCTGCAATAAAAGACCTTTCTCCCGCAGTTTGAAACCGGATTTTTAATCTTCTCATCGCCCCATAACCACTTATTTCCGTGATCATCCCTTTGCCATACGCTGGGTGTTTGACAATCAATCCTTCAGCATAGCTTCCATCCTTGACCGCCATGGGGTTGATGGGGGCAACCGTGGGGGCTTTGATTTGGTTGTTTTTCCAACCTTGAGTCATCTGCGAACCTTTACCTGGGCCCTTAAGCATGGCATTCATAGGGGTGCTTGGGCCTTCCTCGATCACTTTGATTTCTGATTCGGGAAGCTGCCCCAAAAACATACTAGGTGCGGTAAACACAACCGAACCTCGGAAATCGCGCATCCGGGCATTGCATAAAAACAGCTCATGCATGGCTCGGGTCATACCTACAAATGCAAGCCGTCTTTCTTCTTGAAGCTCTTCATCATTTTCCAGCGAGCGATCGTGTGGCAATATACCTTGTTCCATCGCAAGCATATAAACAACGGGGAATTCAAGGCCCTTGGCAGCATGAAGCGTCATCACAGAAACAGAATCTTTATTGGCATCATGGGCATCGGTATCGCTTGCGAGAGAGATATTTTCAAGGAAGTCTGCGAGGTTGGGTTCACGATCTTCGACTTGGAATTGTCTGGCTGCGGAAACAAGTTCTTCAATGTTGGCGAGCCTTTCTTGATCCTCGGGATCAGTGCTTCTGCGTAACATCTCGCGATACCCTGATGCATCAAGCGTTTTGGCGATTACTTCATGGGGAGGGTGCTCAAGTAATTCGCGAAGGTCTTTCATAAGAAGCGAAAAGTCCCTAAGTCCGGAGGCTGCCTTGCCTTTGATGGTGGGAATTTTCTCGACTACGCCACAAGCTTCTAGCAGGCTGATTTCACGAGGTTCAGCATGATTTTTCAGATGATCGAGAGAGACCTTACCAATACCACGGGCGGGCTCATTCACTGCCCTCATGAACGAAATATTGTCGTGCGAATTCACGAGCAATCTTAGGTAGGAAAGCACATCGCGAATTTCCTTGCGATCAAAGAACGCCATGCCTTTTACAATTTGAAAGGGCACCCGATGCCTTGAGAAAGCACTTTCAAGGCTGCGGGTAAGGGCATTCATGCGCACAAAAACAGCGAAGTCGCGGAAGGTTCGATTGCCGGAATTAACTTGCTGGGCAATTCGTTTTGCCACGCCGTTGGCTTCTTCTGCACCAGTGTCAAAAGTTATTTGAGTAACAGGCGAGCCACCTTCTTTCATCGAAATCAAAGGCTTGGGCTTGCGCTGGGTATTATGGCTGATGAGCCTATCTGCAGCGCTGAGAATGGGTTTGGTACTGCGATAATTCTCGCTTAGGGTAAGAACGGTAGCATTGGGGAAATCGCGTTCAAAGTCGAGAATGTTGCGGATATCAGAACCGCGGAACTTATAGATCGACTGATCTGGATCGCCCACCACGCAAAGATTGGGGTAATCCACAGAAAGGCCACGCGCAATCGCATACTGCGCGGTGTTGGTATCCTGATATTCATCGACCATCACATAGCGATAGCGGGCATCAAGCTCGGCTCGCAACTCAGGGTCATTGCGAAGTGCGAGGGCGGGCCAATAAAGCAGATCATCAAAATCGAGGGCGTTGCTTTCTCTCAATCTTTTTTCGTAGTAGGGATAAACCTGAGCAACCGATTGACTGAAAAAATCCTTGGCACTTTGAGCATATTTCTCGGGGCTCAAAAGCTGATTCTTCGCTTTGCTGATCGAATTAGAGATCGTATCGGGGGTGAATCGTTCTGCGTTTAGCCCAGAATCTTCGATTGCAATTTTGGTTAGCTTCGAACGATCCGATTGATCATAAATCGTAAAGTCTTTATTTAGCCCAAGTCGGTCTGCATATTGCCTAAGCAACCTGACACCAAAACTATGGAAGGTGCTGATTTGCACCCGATGCCCAGGAACGATGGAATCAACGCGCTTGCGCATTTCGCCCGCGGCTTTATTGGTGAAGGTGATTGCGAGGATACTTTGGGCCCGCACCCCATTCTGCATTAATTGAACAATCCTGCGGGTGATAACCCGGGTTTTTCCACTTCCTGCACCTGCAAGAATGAGCAAGGGCCCTTCGCCATGCAGCACTGCTTGCTTTTGCGGGTGATTAAGTCCTGCCAATAAGTCTTCTGAATCCATGAACATCAAGTTAATTCCTTTTAAACTTCCTAAGGAATGAATTGTACGCTCTATTAAATGTTTTGCTACCATGGTAGTCAAACAAGTTCGAAAAGTTTGGGAATAAGCGATGGAAATCAAAGGGTTGGGAAGCGAAATAGTTGAATGCGCCCGGATAGGGAAAATGATCAAGCAGCATGGGGAGCTGTTTCTGACACGGGTATATAGTGAGAAAGAGTTATTATTTTGCCAGCGTAGGACGAGGGCATTGGAGTATTTCACCGCATTTTGGGCCGCCAAGGAGGCAGCTTTAAAAAGCATGGGGTATGCAGGGCAGGGTATGCCAAGAACTTTGGTCGAGGTTGTAATGAATACAGATCCGCGGCCGGAGATTTTACTTCATGGGTCTGCAAAATTGCTTGCTCGAAGCGCTGGGGTAGGAAGCTTCATAGTAAGTTTGGCGCACTGTAGAACTTACGCATCTGCAACGGTGATTGCAATTGAAGGTAATAATAACCGGGCTAATGCTTAATAAACTTGTAAACAAAGAGTAATTCCCAGATTCTTAATTCGGATTACATAAACCATGGCCAGCATCAAACCCGTTGTTCCCGCTCTTTTAGTCACCGCAGCATTCAGCGAAAACCTTTCGCTTATCAACTGGGGCATGGAGCAAATGATGCGCTATCTTGGGCCTATTGCCTTAGAATCCGAGCCCTTTGATTTCAATCAAACTTCCTACTACAGCAAAGAGATGGGGCCACAGCTTTTCAAGAAACTTTTCGCTTTTGCAGATCTTGTTGATCCTTCCAAGCTTGCAGACATCAAGAATATGACCAATGAAATTGAATCTACATCGCATAGCACCAGCTTGAGTGAGCAACCAAGGCCTTTGAATCTCGATCCGGGGCTTTTAAACCTCGGGAAATTCATGCTTGCAACAACCAAGGATCAGGCCCATCGCATCTATCTTAAAGATGGCATCTTTGCTGAAGTCACCCTGCATTTTCAGGATAAAGAGTTTGTCGAATGGCCTTGGACTTACGCGGATTATCGCACCGAGCATGTGAAAGCCTTCCTGAAAAAAGCTCGATCTTTCTATAAGGACAAACTTAAATCGCTACCCCCGGTTGAAGAATACCCCTAACCAGAGCGCACTGAATAAAACCAATCATGCAAATAAATGCGCCCGAAATCGAAACTCTTTTAACTGCAACCTCTATTTTCTTGATAGGCTGGGCCACTTCCTTTGTGCTGCAGTATATCGCTATTCGAGTTTCTCCCAAGTTAGGATTACTGGATCATCCTGAAGAACGAAAAGTTCATAATAAGGCGGTGCCTCGGTCGGGGGGATTGGCAATCTGGCTGAGCATGACACTCAGCATCCTAGGATTTGTTTTCTTTTTTCCGAACCTTGTTCCGGGGCTAAGAAGCCTGCTCTTTCCTGCAATTGCAATTTTGGCTTTAGTAATTCTTGGGCTGATTGATGATGTAAAACCTTTGCCTTGGTGGCCTCGATTACTGGTACATTTTGGCTGTGCAACTATGGTAGTGGTTGCAGTTGAACCAGAAAAGAACCTGGTATTGGTTGCCCTCGCTATTTTCTTTATAGCCCTGATTGCCAACGCTTTTAATTTGATCGACAACATGGATCAACAGGCGGGAGGCGTGGCTTTAATCCTGATCATCGGCTTGATTGCATTGGGATTGGGAATAAACATCGCTGATGAATTTGCTCTAATGGGCATGGTATTACCTTGCCTAGCGGGTGCACTGATTGGTTTCCTTTGGTGGAACCGATCGCCTGCGCGTATTTTTCTGGGCGATGCTGGCAGCATTCCACTGGGATTCTTACTGGCTTGGGTTGTAGTCCACTTGGTTTCAACAATTGCTGAAGAACACCCATGGCGTTGGTTGGCGTTCCCTGCGTTATTTCTGATCCCGCTTTATGATCTTATCAGTGTGGTTTCCATTCGGATTTCACAAGGTAAGAGCCCTTTCAAACCTGATAAGCAACATCTTTCTCATCGCCTGGAAGCAAGGGGGTTTTCTAGAAAAAGAGCAGTCACCATTATTCTGCTTCTGCAATATGCAGGAACCATTATCGGGCTTGGTATTTTAATGGTGCATGATCCTTTAATCGCCCTTGGGCTTTTCATCTGGATTGGTTTATCTGTGCTGGCTCTCGCAATTACTGAACTTAGATCCAGACCTGTTTAAACTTTGATTGGGAGTATCGAATCATCAGCCGTAAAAACAAAACTAAAAAAGTCTTCGATAAACCAGAACCTACCATGGTTCCCTCTATCGTTCCCACAATGATGCCCCATAACGACAACGGGAAATTGATTTTGATCATTGCAACCATTGCCTTGATTGTTGCAAGGCCCTTGGTTAGTGGCGAAGACCCAGCACTTTCAAGCAACATCACCGACCCAAGTGGAAACACCATCACCCTGATGTGGTTTTTGTTGGCAAGTGCGTGGTCGCTTTGGTCGCTATTGGCAAAGGTGCCTGTAGTGCCTATTGGCATTATTGATGTGGGGTTGGTAGGAGTTGCAGGGGTATATTTCGTATCTACCGAGTTTGCTGCAGCCAATGTTTATGCAGCAAGAATCATATCTTGGGAAATGCTGGGCATGGCTTGTTGTTTCTTTGCGATCAGGCAGGCAACGGTGCATACTCAAGAACAAAAAATCATATTCAATGCTTTGCTTGCAACAGCTTTTGCAGTGGTAATCTTTGGGCTTTATCAATACTGCTGGGAGATGCCCGCTTTGCGCGAGCAATATGGCAACAACATCGAAAAGCTAAGAAAAGACTTCGTCGAACAAAGTTCAGGTGCTATTGATCCGGACAATAACTTCTTAGATCAACTGAGAATACGGGTCATGCAGACCCATATCTATAGCACCTTTTCGCATCCTAATACTCTTGCAAGCTTCCTGGCGCTGATGTTTCCCTCTGCCTTGGC
The DNA here is from genome assembly GCA_003671255.1 of Planctomycetota bacterium. Lineage (GTDB taxonomy): Bacteria > Planctomycetota > Planctomycetia > Gemmatales > Gemmataceae > UBA969. Next base: position 8,645 of record QWPF01000055.1, read on the forward strand.
ACTTGCAGTTGCAGCATGGTTTAACAGCAAAAGAAAAATACTCTTCCCCATGGCTCTGGGGATTGCGGGAGCTTTTATTTTTGCAATCTGGGCAAACTTCAGCAGGGGGGCGATGGCTTCTATCTCGTTGGTTTTGATATCTGCTGCTGCACTTTATCTTTGGTATACATTCCCTGCAAAAAGGCTTTGGCTTCTAGCTTCGATAGCAATTGTTTCTATTTCTGCAGTTATGCTTTGGAAAACCAACTCCTTGGCGGGCATCTTCAAAAAAGAATCTTCCGGTGGTTTGAGTGCCAGGATCGATTACTGGAAGGGCACATGGAAAATGATTGACCAGTACCCCCTACTAGGAGTTGGGCCTGGGAACTTTGGAAATTCCTACGCTAGATTCATGAACGAAAATGCTCTTGAGAAAATCAAGGATCCGCACAACTTCGCCCTAGAACTTTGGTCTTCTGCGGGAATCATCGCTCTTCTGTTGTTTGCTATGGTGATCGTAATATTATTCCAACGACTGGTGATGCATCATGAAAATGAATCAGCAGAGCAGGGGTATAGCGACCCTATTCCGCCTTGGGTTTGCTACCTAGGGGGTATGTTGGGGCTGTTGATTGCATTTGTACTGCGGGTTGAATATAAGCCACCTTCGGATTTAATTCAGGAAAGCATTGGCGCACTGCTTCGTACTGCGGGTTGGTTCATCGCAATTGGTGTTTTAGAGAACCTTCACATCAATAAATTCTGGATGCGAAGGATTTTGCTCGCGGGGTTGATTGCAATGCTTTTGAACCTTTGTGTTTCGGGAAGCATCATATTCGCTTCGGTGATGGTGCCTTTCTGGGCAGTTGCAGCGCTGGCATGGAGCACCACTTTTTCAGGTTCAACCATCAGGGGCATAAAGCCAGCTTGGGTCTTTCCTGTAGTTGCAGGGGTCACGGGAATTTTTATGGTTGGCGTTTTCCTACCTCTCGCAAATGCCTTCACTTTAGGAACCCAGGCAATTCAGAATGGACAGCTAATTGCAACTTCCCCTCCGGATAGGAAAAATGATTCTAAGCTTGTGAAACTTCGCACCCTAGTGCTTTCACCCTTGCAACAAGCCTCGGTATTAGAACCGCAGAATCCTCGCTGGAACCTTTTACTGGGCAATTGGTACCCCGCAGCATTTTTCGAGGCTACCCGCATTGGCGACAGCCAAGCGCTGGTTTTTGGTAACGCAGCCCTTCAGGAACTGGACCGGGCAGCAAAATCGAATCGGGAATCGATCGAGCCCGCCTTGGTTAAAGCTCAAATCCGATCCCTTTACGCAGAAAGCAACAAAACCCAAGCTGTTAATCAGTATCTCGATGCTGCACAAGCACTTAGGCTAGCTCTACCTTTTGATCCCTTCGAAGTTAAACTCCATTTCCAGCTGGCAAACCTCCTTTGGAAAGCCTATTTGGCTGATGCCAAGAGGCCTAATCGGACTGAACTAAGAACCGAAGCCATCCTTCATGCTAAAGAGGCGTTCCGATTAGACACGATATTCGCAAATTCCCCAAGAAACCTAACAGACAGGCAACGAGCAATAATAAATACGATCATTCTGGGGAAAGACCCACCCGGCCCTTGATATGGCAGGCCCCTACGGTTAATATCTATTCTTGCTTGAAAGGTAATTCTTTGCTTTTAAAGGATCCTGACTCGCTCTATTTACTGTAAATATATACTAAATATGAACTTGTGGCTTTTCAAACAAGAACCAGACGACTTTTCTTTTGCTGACCTAGAGGCGGCAGGTAAAACCCTTTGGGATGGGGTAGCTAACCCATTGGCTCTTAAGTACTTAAGACAAATAGTTAAAGGTGATAAAGTCTATTTTTACCACACAGGCAAGGAAAAAGCGGTGGTGGGGGAAATGGTTGTGAGTGCAGGGCCTCAAAAAGACGCAAATTCTGATGATGAAAAAGCGGTGGTGGTGGAAGTCATTGCAAGCAAACGACTTAAAAATCCTGTGAGTCTTAGTCAAATTAAAGCAGATTCTTCGTTTTCTGACTGGGAACTTGTTAGAATACCTAGGCTCTCGGTTATGCCCGTGACAATTACGCAATGGAATCGCATTCAAGAATTGAGCAAAGAAACATTATGAGTACGGTATTGGCTAAAGCTGATGCATTACAGGCGAAGACAAAAAAGAAACCGCTTCGAAATGGTAAAGTCATGAAAGCTAAGGGTCTCAAGAAACCTTCCTCGAAAAAGTCGAAGGTAAACTATCGCACGGCAACGCAACTGCGCTCGGATCGATTTCTCGCAGAAATAAAAAACGCAACCCGGGTTACTTTTGTATCTCACATCAACCCTGATCCAGATAGCTTAGGCAGCATGGTTGGGCTTGCTCATCTCGTAAAAAGCGTACTTGGGAAAAAAACCAGAATGACCCGCGATGGTTTGATCAATCGCTCTGAAAACAGAGCCATGGTCGAACTTCTTGGTCTGGAATTAACTCCGATGGATGAAATTGAGTGGGAGGAGGGGGATGTGGCGGTGATGGTGGATAGCCAGCCTAAAACAGGCAGACATTCCAATGAAAAAGCCCTGCCATTGGTAGCAGTGATCGATCACCATGATACGCCGGGTAATGTTCGGGGAATCCCTTTTGTGGATGTGCGCAAGAGCATGGGTGCAACTTGTTCGGTGGTTGCAGAATATCTTCGCGAGCAAAATGTGGAAGTCTCTTTCAAGGTTGCTACTGCAATGATGTATGGGATGGAAACCGAGTTAATGGGTTTCCCAAGGCATGCAAGCAGCGCGGATGAAGAAGCATTACTTTGGCTTTTTCCCAAGGCAGATAAGGATTTACTTGCAGAGATACGAAACGCCCGCCTGCCTCAATCGCATTTCGAAGGCGTGGTTCATGCGTTACAAAGCTCTTTTATTTATGACAGGCTGATCATTAGTTGGGTACACGATTTGCCCCAACCCGAACTTGCTGCAGAAGTAGTTGATTTCCTGATTCGTTTTGAAGAAGTTGATTGGGCGGTATGCGCTGGCCTTTTCGAAAACAAATTAATTCTTTCTGCCCGGGCATCGGGCGCCAACGCCAAGGCTGGCGAACTTTTGAAAAAAGTGGTGGGGCGAATGGGTCGGGCGGGCGGGCATGATCGCAGGGCAGGGGGCGCCATCCAAATGAAAAGCATTTCATTCAACGCAGTTGAACAAGCGATGGCAAAGCTTCGTAAAAGGCTTCTCAAGGCACTTCATATTGATGAATGCAGGGGGCAACGCCTTATATCCCGCAAGGAAATGCTGGAAAACCTGCAATCCTAATTCAAATCTAAGGTTCTATTTCCCGGGTGGATGCCAAACAGGCTGGAACGCTTGAGCTGGATTCATCAGCATATCCACTGCACGGTGAAGTATCAAAATAAGGGGCCCATCTTCGGGAAATTCAGCCAGGCTAAATCCTGATATCTTCGAAGCTTCCCTGAAATTGTTTTTTTCAAGCTCAATCAAAGCTTGTTCCGTAACTTGTTTAAGCCTCTTGCTCTTTTCATTCGCCTCGACAAAAACCTCATAGATATCAACCGGTTCAACCACATTCACCACGGTGGTTTTACAAACCCTTCGCGTGAGGAAACTTTCGTCCAGTAATTTCTTGGTGGAACCGGAAACCAAAAGGTAGCTGCGCAGATATTTCGTAAGCCCTTCAACCCTGCTTGCCAGATTCACTGAAGGACCCAGTGGGCCATATTTAAATTTGATCGATGATCCGGTATTCCCCACCCAGGTTTTTCCAGAGTTGATTCCAATACCCAATGCAAGGGGCTCGCCAATCAGCTTACTCCACTTTTCATTGATCAGGGGGATTTGCATCTGCATTTTTTGAGCTGCAATTATACACCGTTTGGCATGATCTGGTTGATGCCCGGGCGCACCCCACATTGCAAGCATACCATCGCCCAAGTAATCTACTAAAACCCCGGATTGATCTTGAACACATTTGGAAAGCGCATCAAAAATTGCACTCATCAATTTATTGGTACCTTCAGGCCCAATGCGTTCGCTTATCCTGCTAAAACCCCTTAAATCGCAAAACAATAATGTTGCATCTGCTTCTCTTCCATTAAGCAAGTTAGGTTCCAAGGCAAGTTGCCTGGCCAACTCTGGAGTAAAGAATTGTTCGAATTGCACCCGAGCCTGCACTGCATCTTTTTCATGCGTTTGGCGAACTAAGCCGGTCGATAATCCACAGGCAAGCATGTCTACTAAAAGGCCTTCGATGATTGCAGAGCGGCGTTCACTTTTCATGGGGGATCTTTCGCCATACAGCGCTCCAAGAAAATTTCCCTTGGAATCCAAGATTGGGGCAGCAACCACAGCCATGGCGCCCAAATTAGTTTTCCCAGCTTTCTGTTCACCAGTATGCCAAATCGTCTTTTTAAATTCGGTAAGTCGCTTGACAATGTTTTTGTTTGGCTCCCAATTTGTAATCTCAAGAAACTCGGGAGGATGGGCCGTTGCAACTTTCAAACTCCCCGGTTCCCCGAGTAAAACCCGACCAGACTCCAACCCTACAATATCAACCAAGGCAACCGCGGCTTGCTTTAAAAAATCTTCACTTCCAATCGTGCCTTGAAGCACCTGCATTGTCATTTGCAACCAGTTTACAATGTCAATAAACTCTGCATCGTTAACATTGGCAAGCTTGTTGGATTGCTCGAGTATTGAGCCATTGGAGTTGTTGTAACTGACAGAGTCGGTGATGGAATGATAAATATCGACTTCATCTACTGCCACATTTTTTGAATCTGAATGAAGTTTAAACAACAAAGTATGCAATGCAAAAGAGAAGGGAACTGTTTTATCAATCGCTTGATTAGGCTCTAAAGTGGTCTCCACATCAATCTGCCAAATCTTCCTAGAAGTGTTGGTAAGTCGCAAAGTTTTGGCGTTAACAAATTCCAGGGTAATTTGCCTACGACTAAAAGCGGCCTCAGCCAAGGGGGCAACAACCAACCTATCAAAACCATTTTCACCGGTACCCTGAACGAACTGGACAGGCTCGGGCTCCCCTATTCGCTGCCTGCCGACTTCTATTGCTGCTGCAACATCCATGCTCCAGACAGTTCCGTCTTTCTGATAAATTTCCAAAGTGATCAAAGAAGCATCTCCGATTAATAAAAAGCCTACTAATTCAATTGGCTGAAGATAACTCATTTATATCAGATATTTTCTGACTTTATCTGCAATAAACTCTCAAATTAATTCTAACTTCAAAACACAAACCTTAACAAAAGCCTTGTTTTACAGAGATAACACCAGCACTTTGAAAAATTTTCAAAACTTTGAAAGTAATTCAATCCCATATTGACACTTATTACAAACAGGGTATCTCAGCGCTCACTTAAGTCGCTCGAACGGTTTGCAGCAAACGGGTTGGGGAACCCAAAGCTAAGAACCAAACGAGGCAGGTGAAAACCTGAAAAACGAAGGCTTAAGACTCTGGGCAAGGATTGCCTGGAGCATCGACCAAAAAACCTTGCTGGTAAATCCAGCAAAGTGAAATGGGTGATGAAAAAGTTATGGGGTGCTTCGTGAAAACGAAACATTTTTATGGGGGTCAATGGCAGACACACTGGACTAGTTCCGTCCAGATTCGCCGGGGATTATGCGCTGGGGGTTAAGATTGATCAGATGCAGGCGTGAAAGCGCCAACAGCCGGGGGGCTGGGCATCAACCAGTCTTCAACAACAGTTATAAAGTTTTATAAGATCTTATAACTAACCTTAATCATGTCATTCTCCGCTGGATTTTTCGCAAGAAAAGCGTCAAGCCACTTTCACTCGGATGCTACTGAATTAAGGGGATAAACATGGAAGAAATCAACAAAAACTTACCTTGCAAAAACGAAGAAGCTATCGTGACGGAAGTGGCTCCAGATAAGATGCTGGTTTGGCACGAATTCAGAAAAAATCCATGTGATGAAATGCGAAATCAACTCATCGAAAAATATCTCCACCTGGTTAAATACAATGCTGAAAGAATCTGGGCGCGTCTGCCCGATGGCGTAGAACTCGATGATCTTATTAGTGCGGGGGTTTTTGGTTTGATGGATGCCATCAGCGCATTCGACACCGAGCGTGGCGTCAAATTCGAAACCTATTGTGTACCACGCATCCGTGGTGCAATGCTTGATGAACTTCGATCGATGGATTGGGTGCCAAGATTGGTTCGCAGCAAAGCCAGCAAAATGGAAGAAGCCAGGAAATCGCTGGAAGCATCTTTGGGCCGTGCCCCAAAGCCTGAAGAAATGGCTGAAAAAATGGGCGTCCCCATCGATGAATTCCACAAGTTGCAAGGCGAATCCACTGCGGTCAGCCAAGTCAGCCTCAACAAAAAATGGTATGAAACAGATAGCTACAAAGATGTTCGTGAAATCGATATCGTTGAAGATAAGCGCGCTGAAGACCCTACCAAGAAAATTCAAAACCGCGATCTGATGAAAATGGTTACCAGGGGCCTTAATCGCAATGAACGCCTCATCATCATTCTTTATTATTATGAAGATATGACCATGAAAGAAATTGGCGCAACCCTCGACCTTAGTGAATCACGCGTAAGCCAGATGCATTCCAGCATTGTGAGCAGGTTGCAAACCCAACTCACCGACAGGCGCGTTGAATTCAGCTTCTAAATTAAACAATCTTCCAAAAGAAGCAGGAGTGGGGAATTATTCCCTGCTCCTGCTTCTTTTTTCATTTATGCCCAAGTTCTAGTATAATACTTTGATCGGAATGGTATCCGTTTGCTTTTGTGGAGATTTCTTAAAATGAACAGCAATCAGTTTAAAATTCTTATCGCAGATGATAATCCTCAGGGTGCGGAACTTCTTGAAGCCTATCTTGCAGAAACCGATTTTCTGGTAAAAACTGCAGGGGATGGCGAACAAACCCTTAAAATGGTTTCCGAGTGGAATCCTGATTTAATACTTTTAGATATTATGATGCCAAGGATGAGTGGTTTTGAAGTTTGCAAACGGCTTAGAAGCAATGCCCAGACTAAAACCATACCTGTTATCATGGTAACCGCTTTAGATCAACTTGCAGATGTGGAACGCGCAGTCGATGCAGGCACTGATGATTTTATTTCCAAACCCATCAAGCAAAACGAGCTTTTGCTTCGCATTAATGCTCTTTTAAAGGCTAGGCACTCTGCCAACGACCTGGCCCGTACCCTCACCTATCTGGAGGCACTGCAGCTAAGCGGAATTCAATCTCCCGCCCGCTAGTACCATAAGCAACATGTCATTACCAAAAATCATATTGAAACAAGGCAAAGCAAAGCCTTTTTACAGCAGACACCCTTGGGTTTTTGCAGGTGCGATTTCCAAAACAGAGCAATCCCCGCCTGACGGTGCAGAGGTCGAAGTTTATTCCGCAGAGGGGAACTTTGTTGCGCGTGGTTTATACAACAGCCAAAGTAAAATTCAGGTGCGCCTTTACACTTGGAACCCTGATCAACCTTTGGACAAAGATTTCTTCAAATCTAAATTCCAAAATGCCATCCAGTTACGGAATGATCTTGGCCTTAACAATAATGAGGTCGGATGCAGGTTGGTTTTTAGTGAAGCTGATGGCCTTTCAGGGCTTTGCGTTGATAAGTACGGCAAATGGGTTGTGATGCAATATACCTCGCTCGCAATGGCCAACCGCAGGGAAATGTTTGCTGATATCCTCCAAGAATTAATCAACCCCGTGGGTATTTACCTGCGAACAGAAAAAGGCATCGGCAAATTAGAAGGCATTTCCCTCCAGGATGAAATTTGCAGAGGGACTCCTCCCGAAGGAGCCAT
>QWPF01000056.1 GCA_003671255.1 Planctomycetota bacterium
CGGGCAAGATCAACTCCTTCTTCAGTTTCCCAGCCATAGGCATGATTACGGCTGGCGGAGTTCCCGAATTTTTCGGTGAAGTAAGGCATCATTGCTTCAAGAACGCGAGGGTCAGTTCGAGTGGTTGAATTGTTATCCATGTAAACAGGTAGCTTGAACATATAGAAAAGGTCCTCCAGAGACCGGGAAAATTATTTGTTTGTTCCGTGAGAAACAAGTTCGAGTCCAAATTGAAGAGTGACGCTCGGCCTGATTGTCGGGTCAAGAATCTCAGCAAGTGTCACATCTTTAAGTATAGTCCGGATGCGATCGTGAACCCCACTCATGCCGGTGCGAATCGGGCAGAAAGTTCTGGCAGAGCAGGTTTGCTTTTCAATATCTTTGCTGCAATCCGTGAGATGAAAGGGTTCGTCAAGAGATTGCATAATATCTGCAAGTGTAATGTCTTTGGGTTTGCGGATTAAAACATACCCACCATGAACGCCCCGATGGCTGGATAAATAGCCATGATGGCAAAGGGTTTTCATGATGTTGGCAAGGAAAGGTCTGCTGATGGAAAATTTAGCAGAAATTTCTCTTGCGGAAGAGCCGTCGGGGTTACCGTGCAGGTGTGAAAGCACCAGCAAAGCGTAATCCATTTTTCGGCTGAAGAAAGACATAGGAACCCTGATAAAAGCTAATAAATCGTTTACAATATAATAATAGAACTGAATTAGTACCATTTCAATAGGAACTGTAAAAAAAGGGAAAGAAAGAAGTTGACAAGGGCGATGTGTGGCAACTAGATTAATGACATTGGATCTCAATAAGGGGATGTGATGAAGCAAAACAACTGTACTTTAATTCTGGGCGAAGACTTGGTTGTTTGCAAATGCCTAGGCATTACCGAAGTTGAAGTGGTTGAAATTACCCGTATCAAAAAAATCGCCTGTCTAGCCGAACTCCGCATGGAATCAGAGGCAGGCAGTGGATGTACTGCCTGCCATAAAAAGTTAAATCAGATTATCCGTGAGAATGGTTCTTTATCAGAAAACCCATCCCATTAAGCGTTCGCCTCGGATTGCAATAGAAGGAATTTAGGCAGGCCCAAAGTTTGGATGAGATGTAACTGGGTTTCCAGCCAATCAACATGTTCTTCAGAATCGGAAAGAATAGGTGCCACGAGTTCGTGGGTGCCATAGTCTTTTACCTGTGCACAAAGCGAGATCAAGTTGTTGTAGGCTTGAACGCCTTTGGTCTCAAGTGCAAGATCGTTGGCGAATTGTTCGGGAATGTCCGAACCAACGCGAATTACATCGTATCTGGCAATTTCGGGAACCCCTTCGAGAAATAAGATGCGATCGATAAGTTTTTCTGCGTGCTTCATTTCGCCCATGGATTCTTCGTAATGTTTAGCGGCAAGTTTGCTGATGCCCCAATTTTTGCACATTTTGGCCTGAATAAAGTATTGGTTAATAGCAGTAAGTTCGATGGTAAGAGCCTGGTTCAGGCCTTCGATAATCTTATCATTACCTTTCATGAAAAAATCCTTAAATAAGAGTAGGTTGAAGAGTGCAATGCGCAAGGGGTAAAGCACTTATAAATGATTATATGTATGCGGTTTGAGAAAAAGCAAAAATAGGGAAAATAATGATTGCGATACAAATTGTACCTGATATCTTGGATGTCTGGCATAGGAATTGTCCTGTGCTTATAATTTGAGTTTGGAGGATTTTTATAGGAGGACGCCCTCATGCGTTTTTATTCAATGAAGTTGTTATCCCTTAGCGTTTTTCTTTCTGCAATCTGCGTTTTGGCAGCAGCAGAAGATAAAGTGAAAGGACAACTTCCCGCCCAGTTTAAGAAGCTTGGCCTCCGTGATGATCAAGTTCAGAAGATTTACAAGATCCAAACGGATTACCGCGGCAAGGGGTCTGACCTTGAGAAACAGCTTAAAGAACTGAAGACCAAGGAAAAGACCGAAGTTGAAGCGGTTTTAACTGATGAGCAGAAGAATAGGCTGAAAGAAATTCGGACAGGCGAAAGCGCTGACCCGAAGAAAACCAGCAAGTAACTAGTTCTCCTGTTTGTGCAGCCCATGTTTAAAAGCATGGGCTGTTTTTATTTACATTATTATTATGAGGGAAATCAATATTCCATGTGAAACTATTTGAAAAACAAATAAAATGAAACTTGTGCTGTTTATTCGAAGAAGAGTTAATGCTTAAATTAAAGAGAGATCCATGGATATTGCAGTAGAAGAGAAATTTAAAATTGTGGTTGGCCTAGAAGTGCATGTGCAGCTTCTTACGCAAACAAAACTATTTTGTGGTTGTAGTACTAAGTTTGGTTTGCCCCCTAATTCTTCAACCTGCCCTGTTTGCATTGGTATGCCCGGGGTTCTGCCCGTGATGAATAAACATGCATTTGAATTGGCGATGAAGGCTGCATTAGCAATCAATTGCAAAATTGCAGAATACACCAAGTGGGATCGCAAGAACTATTACTACCCCGATTTACCGAAGAATTTTCAGATCAGCCAGTATGATCTTCCTTTTTCGAGTGAGGGCCATCTGGAAATCGAGACCTCGCTTGGTACGAGGAGAATAGGTATATTCCGGGCCCATTTGGAGGAAGATGCGGGAAAATCAATGCACGATGAATCAGGCGGTGGTAGCGATTCGAAGGTTGATCTTAATCGTACAGGCACACCACTTCTTGAAATTGTGAGCAAGCCCGATATTCGGTCTGGAGAAGAAGCAAGGCTGTATCTGGAAGAGCTTAAATTGCTTTTGAAAGAGTTGGAGATTTCCGATTGTGAAATGCAGGAAGGCAGCCTTCGTTGCGATGCCAATGTGAACATTCATATTACCATGCCCGATGGCACGATAGCAGCTACTCCAATCGTAGAAGTTAAAAATCTGAATAGTTTCCGTGCGGTAGAGAAATCGATCAAGTACGAAGCGCAGAGGCAGTATGATCAGTTTCAAAAAGATGGTAAAAGATTTGGTGAAGTGCCCAAGTGCACTGCGGGTTGGGATGATCAAAAAGGTGCAACTATCGTTCAAAGAAGGAAGGAAGAAGCTTCGGATTACCGATATTTTCCTGAGCCTGATTTGGTACCCGTGAAAGTGACTAATCAGGTAATTGAGCAGGTTAGAGCGGGCATGGGTGAATTACCTTCAGCCTGCAGGGAGCGCTTGGTGAAGGAATATTCTTTGAGCCGTTATGATTCATCCGTGTTGGTTTGTCAGGGTAGGAAGTTTACAACCTATTTCGAAGAGACTGCTAAAAAGTCGGGCGATGCGAAGGCTTCATGTAATTGGATCACCAATCAGGTTTTAAGCACCCTGAATGAGCAGAAGAAAGAAATCCAAGACTTTGCCCTTTCTCCTGAAAAGCTTGCAGGTCTTGTTACTGAGATCGCAAAAACAGGATTGAACATGCAAAGAGCGCGTGAAGTTTATGCCAGAATGCTCGAAACAGGCGAAGATCCAAAAGTTTGCATGGATGCCTTGGGTTTCAAAGTAGTAGGAGATGTAAATCAAATTATTGAAATCGTGCGCAAAGCAATTGCAGGCAATCCCAAAGCAGTTATTGATTTTAAAAACGGGAAAGTAAAAGCCGCAGATGCTATTAAGGGAGCGGTTATGCGCGAAACCAAAGGCATGGCTAAAATGGAAACAGTCCAAGAGATAGTCATGAAGGAACTGGCAGAGGCCAAAGACCCCGTTTAAATAAACAGGGCTGCTTCTGCAGCAAGGCCGGGGCCAAAACCCAGTGCCACGCATGGCCTTGGGGCATCAATTTCCGCCATCTTCTTCAGGATGAATAAAAGTGTGGCGCTTGACATGTTGCCATGCTTTGAGAGAATTTCGCGAGAGATTTCGGAAGCGTTTGCAGGAAGAGAGAGAGCATCTTCGATAGCGGTAAGAATGCGTGGTCCGCCCGGGTGTAATGCCCAAGATTTAACATCCTCTAGCTTTAACCCACTGTGCGCCAACCATTGTTCAAGCCATGGTTTGAGGTGTTGTTTTATCAATCCAGGAACTTGTTTTGCGAGAGTCATTTCGAATCCATGATCGCCAATATTCCATGTCATAGCGTCTTTAGAATCGGGAAGGATGCAAGACCCCGAGGAAGCGAGTTTCCACGTTTCTTTGGTAGCATTATCTGAAGCGCCCAAAACTACGGAAGCCGCCCCATCTGCGAACAACGCATTTGCAATAATCTTTTGCGGATCCCAGCCATAGTGAAAATGAGTGCTGCAAAGTTCGAGAGAAGAAAGCAATACTTTGGCATCGGGTTGTGCTTTTACAAACGCATGAGCTACCCGTAAACCATTGAGTGACCCGTGGCACCCCATGAACCCTACTTGGGTGCGGGAAATCGAGGGCGAAAGAGAAAGATCCTGGATCAGGTGGTAATCGAAACCGGGTGAGAAAAAACCGGTGCAGGTGACCGTGATCAAATGACTGAAGTTTTCTGTGGAAATGTGGGCGTTTTCTAAGGCTTGTTGACTTGCTAAAAGAGCAAGAGGCGGGCCCAATCTTTGGAAATGTTCCATGCGCTGCGCTGTGGTGGGTCCACAATCATCAGGCTTTCCATTTGGAATAAAAGGAGAACCAGTTTCGTTTTTCTTTTGCAGGATATCATCAAGAACAGGCCTTCCCAGAATGATTCCCCGGGTTTTGATTCCTGTTTGCGAATACCATTTAGGCAGCCAGTTTAATTGTTCTTCGGTGCGGGGGCAAAGCGATCGTGCTAGTTCCAATGCCTCTTCCTGCATTAATGTGCCCACGGGAACTGCGGTTCCCCATCCCAAAAAAGCAAGATGCATGTTGATTCCTTAGATGCTTGTGACTGCCTTGCTTGGTTTATCGAGCATAGCGACAACCGGTTTCGATAAAAAAGGAAAAGCTCTTAAACCAATAAGACCAAGTTTTACAAGCAAAGGCCACCTTAGCAGAAAAGCTATTACCTTGCAAATGCCCTGCCTGTTGGTGATGTGTGCTTTGTATTTTAAGGTCCATTGTTTGGCCAACCCGGGTTCCCAGCAAGCAACCCCCTTGGCAATCAAAGGAGCAACAAAGTTGGCGCCTGTAAATGCCCACGCCATTCCCTCACCCGTAAACGGTTCGATATAGCCTGCAGCGTCTCCGATTACAAAAAGTCTTTCTGATGCAACTTGTTCAATATGGCCTGTAAGTGCGGGGGTTCCACGCCAAGGTGCGGTTTCGATATCCAAAGGCAAGGGCCAGTTCATTTCCTGAAGAAGCGATTTCGCAAGTGCGCCCATGCTGCCGTGTTTTTTAATCGCAATCGGATCAAAAGCAGCAGCGAGATCAAGTCTGCCATCTTCTAGTCGAACTAATCCGACATAACCCCCATTCCCTGAAGTCATGAACAAAGTTCCATTTTTAAAGAAGTCAGGCGGATCAAGGATTGTGACCCCTGCGCCCAGGCGTGTACTATTAGATGCAAGGTGTGTGGTGATATTTTTTCGTACAAGAAGTCTGCCACCTAGTCCATCTGCAGCGAGAACGATTTTAGCTGAAGATAAAATTTGGATATCTCCTTGCTTAAGAAAAACTTCGCGGGAAGAAGGTGTTAGCTGGCCCAACTCTGCAAGAGTGGTGTCGAGGAAAAACGCGCCCTCAATCATGGCTTCACTGATAAGGCTGGAATCAAGGCGTTCCCGAGAAAGAACCATTTGCCTTTGTAAAGGAAAAGTAAGGTGTGTTTTTTTACTGCCTAAACACATCTCTCTTACCGCTACCGCCTGATTTTCGCTGAGTATATGGCTTAAACCAGCTTCCTCAAGTGTTGATACTGCATTGCCATTGAGGCAACAGCCACAAACTTTGGACCGGGGAAATGATTGTTTATCAACCAAGAGAACCCGCAGTTTTTTTCTTGCAAGCAAAATGGCTGCAAGGCCACCTGCAGGGCCAGAGCCAACAATGATCACATCCCAAATTTGAGATGCACATTCTTCAATGCTGATATTTGGTTTAATCATTACTTATTCCACGATAGCAAAAATCTGCAAGGCCATCGTGTTTCAATTTTTGCTCCTAAAAGACCTGCTTGGTTTGCTAACTCAAAGACTTCGCGTTGATTGAATGCCCCTGCAACCGATCGTGGGCCATCCATGTGAACCACGGGAGATCTTGTAAGCAAATGTGATGCCACCCAAACCATGTTCCAGTTGAGCCAGCTCCTTTCCAAATCATTGATCAGGATTGCAACTCTTGCAGCTTTTGCCATGCGTTTCATCAAGGTGATAGCTTCATTGTTATCAAGGTGATGCAGGAAAAGTGAACAGATAATCACATCATGGCTGGGGAAAGGTGGGCCCTCGAGTGCATCGGTTTCAAAGCATTCGATGGGCAAATTGTTCTGCTGTGCTTTTTCTTTGACGAGATTTAAAGCGAATGCAGATTTATCGGTAACGCTGAATTTGATGTTGATCTTGGCTTGAAGTGCTTTTTTACATAGGGCCAGGGGGATGTCTCCACTACCAGTTGCAACATCCAGAACAGAAAAAGTATGCGGGGGAGGATTTGCCTGTGCAAGTTTGCGAAGAGGTTTCCAAAGCAGACTTACACTGTTACTGAAGTAGTTCAGTCTAGCGAGCCCCTGAAGAGCGTGAAGGTGCAAAGCAGGGTCAATATCTGGTTGATCCATCCATTCGGGCAATCGATTTCTAATGGAAAGATTTGGCATAACACAAAGAGATCCTAAATATTGCGATCATCAACCGGTTTTCAATCATCATAGTAGGGAAAATATAGGAAGTAAAAAAGTCTATGTCAGGGTTGGTTTGTATTGTCTGTTTTGGGGTGGGCTTCCTTGCTAATGTTTTGAAGAGAAAGGGTAGCGATTTTTCCAAGATAATAAAGCAGGATGAGCATTGCAAAAACGCCAACGCCCATAATTGCGAAGTACCAGAATTTGAAGCTTTGATCAGAAGAGTTCGCAAGATCTGAGTGTTTGTGGCTTAGTATCAGCAGATCGGATAAATTCTCGATTGAGGTTCCGATAAGAATGTAAAGTATGGAGCCGGGAAGCATTCCAAAGATGGAACCTAGAACAAAAGTGCGCAGGGATATTTTTGTTGCACTGAAAGCATAATTCAAAAGGCCATAGGGCATGAAGATTGCGAGCCTTGCAAGTATGACGATTTTCAAGCCTCGCTTTTCCATAAGAGTATCAAAGTTTTTCAAAAACCCAGACTTTGCAACTTGTTTTTCAACAAAGTCTCGAAATAGAAATCGACCGAAAACGAACATCCCTGCTGCCCCCAAAGTGCTTCCCAAGTTGGCAATTAGAATCCCAGGGAAGAATCCGAATAAAAATCCCGCTGAGATGGTGATCAGAGATGCAGGTAAAGAAAAAACTCCCAAGAGAAAGTAGAGCGAACCATAAAGAAACATGCCTTTCCAGCCAAGATCTTTGATCCATTGTGCTCCAGAGACAATTAATTCTTTAATGTTGGCTTGGGTGAAAAGATAAAAGGCAGCACTTGCCAATCCCAATAGAATCAGGATTTTAAGTAAGCGTAAATACAAATGATTACGGACTGATGGGGTCTGCATGGGGTTCATTTCAAGCTTGGATAGTTTTCCCATCAAAGAGAAGGGGAAAGAATTGCCCACTTAGCGACTGTCCCTTGGGAACTGGGGGAACCCCTTTAAGCAATGGTTCATCACTTGAAGAAAAAGTCCCGTCAAGAAAAACATTCAGAACAACTGCCCTGCGAGGAAAGGCGGAACGATTTTCAAACGACCCATGAATGGTTAGCGGGTGATGAAAGGTTGCATACCCTTTTTTGAGCGGTACGGGTTTAGGCTTGAACTTCTCAAATTGCAATGGATTCAGTACAGATTTAATCGATTCCATATCGCCTGCAAGTCCGGTGATCGGCAATAAATCCCATTCATGGCTTTGAGGAATGTAATGTAAGCAGCCGTTTTCTTCGTTGGCATCATCGAGTGCGATCCAGCAGGTGAGATGTTGCATGGGTTGGGTTCTTGTCCAATAGGAATAATCTTGATGCCATGCAACAACACCCCCGTGCCTAGCGGGTTTGCAGAAAAGTTGATCATGCCAGAAACGAACAGCGCCTCCAAGTAATTGAGAGGCCGGAATGAGGAAACCAGGCGCCCAAAGTATATCGTGGAAAGAGGGTTTGATACGCCAAGCACCCAAGGCATGGAATAATATTTTATTCGGGTCTAAGGATTCGTTGGAATGATATTCGTGAAAGAGTTCATTACCTGGCGACTTTGGGTTGGAGAGATCGGCCAGCTCTTCTAAGAATTTATCTACTTGGAAGTCGCTAAGAACCTTGATATCGGGCAGATATCCTTGAGTTTTGAAGAAATGAAGTTGATCCTCTGAAATTGAAAAGGATGATGTATTTTTTGCAAGATCGGAATGAAAGAGATCGGAAACAGGTTTGGCAGCAAGGGAAAGATCTTGGGTCATGATAAACCTTATGGAAAAACAAAGAGTACAAAAGCAAACGATTAGATAGAGTTTATTCGTTTCAATCGTAACTTTACCATGTCAAAGGTGAGAAAAAACAAGATCCTGTATGAAGAAGTAGGTGATTCATGAAATATAATTGAAAGTTGATTGTATTTAGAAAAAAGAAGTAAACATGAAGCCAAGAATTATTGTTTTATCCATCTGCATGATGATCTTTACGCTTGAGTGTGCGGAAGCGGGCCCTGGTTGGTATGGTGGAGGGGACTATACTGCAAATTATGCGTATGGTTGGGTGGGGCAGGGTTTGGGCGGTTACCCCGGCCCATTTCCCGGAAAAATCCCCAAAGATCCAGATAGAGAATTCACCAAGAACCCTAGGCGTTTTTTCAGGCAGAACCAGCGGGGCGTAACTCCGCCTCCCCCAATAAGTATTCCAACAACCCCGCCAGTTTCAAAGGTTCCAACCAATACCAGTGGTGCAACCTTTTTGGTGATTCTCCCTGAAAATGCGGATCTATTTGTGGATGGTAAAAAGTCGGATCGAAAAGGTAAAAAGCGTATGATCTTTAGTCCTGATTTAAAACCCGGGAAAATCTATTCGTACACTTTTAAAGCGATTTGGAGTGATAATGAACTGCAAAAAGAAGAGTCCCGCGAAGTTTTTTTCAGTTTGGGCGATGAACTAAATGTCCCACTTGGGATGCAAAAATAATTTGTATGCGCTTATCTTTTTCTATTATGATATCGGACAAAAGAGTCTCGTTTTGTTTCGGGGGGAATCTTTATGTCTCTAGATCGTGACGCTATTTGTAATTACTTTCTTTCGCTTCAAGATTTAATCGTTGGTACTTTGGAAAAAGAAGACGAAAAGAATTTCCATGTTGATAGTTGGGAACGACCTGGTGGTGGTGGTGGTCGCACCAAAGTGCTAATGGATGGTTCAACTTTTGAAAAAGCTGGGGTTAATTTTTCTGATGTGAGTGGCGAGTTTTCCGAAGAATTCGCCAAGCAAATACCGGGCGATGGGCGTGCTTTCACCGCATGTGGAATATCGTTGGTTCTGCACCCGAAAAATCCTTTTGTCCCCACTGTGCATGCGAATTTCCGCTATTTGACACGAGGCAACCGCTCTTGGTTTGGTGGTGGAGTCGACCTTACTCCGTACTATCCTTTTCGCGAAGATGTGATTGCATTTCACAAGGTCTGGCATAAAGCCTGTACTACGCATTCTGGAGTTGCTGATTACGATAAATTAAAATCTTGGTGCGATGAGTATTTTCATCTTCCCCACAGAAATGAGCCTCGGGGTGTGGGTGGGATTTTTTTCGATTATCTGGACAAGAATCTGGATGAGGTTTGGAGTTTTGTGCAAGGTTGCGGGAATTCTTTCCTTTCCTCGTACTTACCTATTGTTCAGAAGAGGAAAACCCAGCCTTATAGTGAAGTGCAAAAAGAATTTCAAGAATATAGGAGGGGGCGCTATGTGGAGTTTAATTTGCTTTATGATCGGGGCACGATTTTTGGTCTGAAAACCGGTGGTAGAATCGAATCTATTTTAATGTCGCTCCCGCTTAAAGTTCGCTGGGTTTATGATTACCAGCCTACTCCGGGGTCTCAAGAAGCGGAATTATATGAAATTTATTTAAAACCCAGAGATTGGGCCAGAGAAGTTTAAAAAATCAGATATAACAAGTATAAGCCCGGTTTATTAATACCAGGCTTTAAATTTGATTGTTTTAGCAGTAAATTAGCAGTCAGATTGATCAATTCTTACTTGCGGTGTCTGATCTTTGCGCGCATTCTTCGCTTTTTGCGCCCTACTTTTCGTCGACCTTTGCTGGTTCCCATATAATTCCTTCAAGGTAAAAAACTTACAATTCACTAATCCTTAATCTAATATTATAAAAAAGTATCGTCACATGGCAAGGTTTTCTCTTTAAGCCTATAAATTATTATGACAGGTTATGTTAATTAGGGGAGTTTGATGGAATCGGGGCTTTCTTTAGGAACGGATCATATTGGTTTAATGCTTGCTTTGTTTGCTGTTCCCGTACTCGTTTTTATCAATGGGTTCTTTGTTGCAGCTGAATTTGCCTTGGTTTCTATTCGCAAAACCAGAATAGAAGAAATGGTCAACTCTGGTGTGGTTGGCGCTACTAAGGTTCAAAAGATTATCGAAAATCTTGACCAAACCATTGCTGCAACTCAGCTTGGTATCACCGTCGCTAGCATCGGCCTGGGTTTTGTTGGGGAACCGGCCGCTGCCCGTATACTTTTTCCTTTGTTCCAATGGATCGTACCTGCTTGGAAGGATGTTACAGTTCACGGAATTGCCACATTGATTGCTTTTATTGGCGTAACTTTCATCCATGTTGTTTTTGGTGAGTTGATTCCCAAAACTTTAGCATTGCGGGCACCGGAAAAGGCTTCGATCGCGGTTTCTTCGACTATGCTTTTGTTTAATTCCTTAACCCTACCCATTATTAAATTAATGAATGGAACGGCGTTGTTTGTGATTCGAAGGATGGGGATTTCTGTTTCGGAAGTTCCTGTAATCGTTCATTCCGTGGAAGAGTTAAAGTTGTTAATCGAAGATACGGAAGAAGCAGGTATTTTGGAGGCAGAGCAAGCCACTTTTTTGCAAAATGTGTTCCAATTATCTTCTAAGACGGTTTCCGAGTGTATGGTTCCACGCGAAAAAATGGCCATGATTGAATTGAATCTGCCTTTTGATCAGGTTATGGAACTTATTCGGGATGGTGGCCATACCCGCATGCCCGTGTTTGATAAAGAGATCGATAACATTGTTGGGATTGTTAATACGAAGGATCTTTTTTACTTGATCAGTGCCAAAGGCGTTGTCGTGCTCGAAGATGCCCTTTATCCCGTGATTTATTTTAAGCCTAATGCGACCATTGCTTTTGCATTAAAAACTTTCAAGAATAGTCACCGACACATGGGGGTGGTACGGGATGAAGTTTCTCAGAGTGTTCTTGGGTTAATTACCTTCGAAGATATCTTAGAAGAGATTGTGGGTGAAATCGAAGATGAACATGACAGGCCTGAAGGGTCATCAAGGATATTCAGGGCCACCATTCGTAAGCGGCGTAGCTAAGATCGAACCGTGCGCCAGCAAAGAAATGTCCCAATAAAAATAATGATTGCATCTGCAGCCCAAACCAACATAACTGGATCAATTCGCCCTTCTTTTGCCATTCCTGTTCCACATAGCATCAGTGGATAATAGATAAGAACAATAGGCAAAAAGCAGGTGATGAAGGAACTTAGAAAGTCGCTTTTACTCAGCCAGATACCTACCGGGCAACCAACTAGAATAAAGCAGAAGCATCCTAGGCTTAGTGCGGGCCTCATTAATAATTCAACATTTAGGAAGAGATATTGCTGCTTGGAATGCTTTAGTTTTCCTTTCAAGTTCTCGACATGCTTGGGTAGATCTGGGTTTGAGGATGCAGTGTTAATCGCTATTGCAGCAGTGTCGATTTCGTTTAAAACCTTTGCCATTTCTTCTTCGTATTCCACTCGCTTGTCCAAAATTTCCTGCCATGTCATGTCTCGTGCTCTTCGATTCGCTTCGTTGTTCATGTTCGTCGGCAAAGGCACTTCCCAAATACGATCTTCGAAATAACCTTTGCTGCCATCTTCGAAAGTTGCGATGCCATGGCGCATGTGGATCATTAATAATTTTCGTTCACGATCGACAGTAAGGTTGGCTTCTCTTGCTTGTGCTACTACATCGATTGTGCCTTTGGCATCGCGTCTTTTAAAAGTTGGGTTAATCAACTTTTTTCCCTGCACCCCTTTGACAAACATTGAGTATGGGATGTTGGAGTGATTGATCATGCCGTTCTTTTTTAGCATGGAGTAAAGCAATTCTTCTGCGTCATTAAATACCATTGCGCGCAAGAGATGATGGGTATGTGGAATAATTTGGTAATACAAAACCATGGTAATGGTGCTCATAATAAGCCCCAGGCAAAGGCCGGGAAATATTATTTGCCAAAGATTAATTCCCGAAGCACGAATGGCAAGTACTTCATTATCTGCAGATAATCGCCCATAGACTACGCAGGTTGCGAAAAGGGTGGTAGCTGGAATGGTGTAGGGCAGGGTGCTAGGGATAAGAAGAGGAATGGCGCCAAGGATTTGAGCAGGGCCCAAGCCTTGCTGGGTTGCTTCAGCAACGATACCCGCCATTAATAGGATTCCTGTTATTCCCACCAAGGCTAGGAAAAACACTTTAAAGAGTTCCCAAAAAACCATTCTTTGCAGTATTCCAAACACCAGATGTATCTCCAGCCATATTGTTGCAAATAAGCAATTCTTGATTAGTCTGATACAAGTTTTAGAAATTTAAGTCAAGGCCCTCATGAGGCTTAAGTAACTTGATTTTGCACGGTGAGAAAGTGGGGCTTGGGGCACTAGTGGGTTTTGGGGCTCTGGGTGGTGGGTGGCGAGATCTCTACTTCTCGAGATTGATAAGATTTTAGAATAGTTAACTGTTTAGCTTTACTTTAAATGCGCAGCACAGTTTCGTGATGATTTTTCCTGTTTGTTTGATATCTTCGTAGCGATTGATCGATAAATAAAAATTGTCCCTGATGGCTAAAAATGAAAAGACTCCTTGGATTATTACTGGTGATTGGTTTCCTTAGTGCGTTATTTGTTAAGGCGCAGGGAGTGCAATCAGAAAATGAATTAACGATCGACCTTGGTAAAGGTGTGAAATTGGAGATGGTGCTAATCCCTGCGGGGAAGTTTAAGATGGGCTCTACAAAAGCAGATATTCAGAAAGCTATTAGAAGGGATAGTTTTTATAAAGGAAAAAAAGAAAAAGAAATCAAGGCTTTGATTGAGGATCGTTTTAATAATGAAAGGCAGCATGAGGTAACCATAACCAAGCCTTACTATATGGGGAAATATGAAGTCACTCAGGAGCAGTGGGAAGCGGTGATTGGAAGTAATCCAAGTGCGAAAACCAAGGGCCCAAAATTGCCAGTTACACATGTTTCATGGGAAGATTGCCAAGAGTTCATCAAGAAGCTTAATGCACTCACCAAGGGAGGGTATCGATTGCCCACGGAAGCCGATTGGGAGTATGCATGTCGAGGAAATCCCAAGCTGGCAACTGCTTATTCGTTTGGGGATAAGATCGCACCAAAGGATTTAAATTACTATGATTCAAATGTAGGCACGCCTGTAGCAATAGGAAGTTACAAGCCGAATTCTTTTGGCCTGTATGACATGCACGGAAATGTATGGGAATGGTGCCAGGATTGGCACGCAGTTTATAATGGGGAAGCGGTCACAGACCCGGTTGGGCCTGCAACAGGAGAATTTCGCATATTGCGAGGCGGCTCTTTCCTTAGTTATGTATCGGAAGGTCGGTCTGCTGCTCGGCTCACCTTTGGACAATCTTTCCGCATTGCAGATTACGGCTTTCGTTTGGCAAAGACAAAGTGATTATCAATTCGCCAATCTGATTCTTACTATTTCTTAATTTGAAAGTCGTACCCGAAGGAGGTGAGTTGCTTAATATGCCAGATTTTTAAACATGGCGGAACCCCTCTGATTTCGCAAACAAAGAATATCGATAAGGTCGTCCATTAAAACAACAATATTTTCCTTGCATTTAAAATTTCTAGCAGTCATATTTAATATGTAAGTTCTTTAATTAAGTTAGCTCTCTATTTTGTATTTAAAAAAGTTTGAAAAATTCTGAATGTCTTTCAATTCTGAAAGGTAGGTTGTCATGTCAAATTGCCGGAAGTTTAATCAAAAAGGATTTACGCTAATAGAGTTGCTTGTGGTCATTGCAATCATAGGCATACTTGTAGGTTTGCTTTTGCCTGCGGTTCAGAAAGTTCGAGAAGCTGCCTCGCGAACGCGATGCCTAAATAACCTTAAGCAAATAGGTTTGGCCCTTCATGGTTACCATGATGTTAATGTTAAATTGCCCACTGGGCAATCGCCTTGGAGAAATGCTTCAAATACTGCGGATGTTTGGAATGTAACACCATTTGAAGGATGTTGGTCGTTTTTAGTCTATATTCTTCCTTTCATCGAACAAGAAGCTATTTATAAGAAAGCTAAAGCTTATGGCTCGAGCGCTGCTACTGCGTATTCGTGGGATAACCCAGTGTGTGCTCAAAACATGAAAATTTTTAACTGCCCTGCTGATAGTCGTGGCGTTTTGGCAATGACTGCTGCTGCTGCAGGGACATCGGTTGACCAATCACTTACAGGTTATCTGGGAAATGCAGGAACTACTTCTGCCTCTTATGATGGTGTGCTTTTTATGAATTCCAAGGTTAGATTTACTGATATCACGGATGGCCTTAGTAATACCTTTGTGGTGGGTGAGCGTCCCCCAAATTCCAATTTGGAGTTTGGCTGGTGGTTCGCAGCTTATGGGTATGATGGCAAGGGCAATGGCGATTGTGTGATGACATCTAATGATCTTGCGATAGCCAATTATTTCATAGCTAATTATTCTGCTGCTCCCAATAGGCCATGCAATGGCACTGCAGCTCAAAAAATTGGTTTGCAACCTGGCACTCCCGAAGTGGGTTGTGATGCAGCCCATTATTGGAGTTTTCATAATGGTGGTTCTGTATTTCTTATGGGTGATGGATCCACTCGCATGATTTTTAATTCCAGTAATACGATAATAGGTGCTTTGAGTACCCGATCTACCGGCGAAATATCCAACATTCCATAATGTCAAATAAGGTAACCAAAATGAGAAGTGTACTGCGAAATTTTGGAGTTATGGTGTTATTGTTCTCTTTGATTGGTTGTGGGGCTGAGCCTCCTGCACCCATTCCTGTGGAACAACCTGCCGAACCCCCCCAGGATTCGGGTGCTGGAAAGAACATCAAATCTAGGATTCCTCGCCAGCCAGGCAGTCAAACTCAAGGTAAATGATATACCGAAGTTTTGTCCCCTGCTTTTGTTGAGGCAGTTTCAAAGTCTTTGATTGATTTTACTTTATTTCGATGACTACCTTTTCAATTTTTCCCGTGAAGTTAAATGGAACTTTGTATTCCTGACTAACTGGTGTGCCGATGTTTCGGCCTACAAGTAATCCGAATCCTGTCATTGCGCTATAATTAAAAGCGGATTTGATTCCTGTTAAGTTTGCAACACTTTTGCCATCAACAAAAAGCTTGATATCGGCCGTGATGAAATCAGGCTTTGAGTTTTTTGCAGTGGGCATGAAATGGATTGATAGGTTGTGTTTTCCTGCAGGTATTTGATCCGGAGAAG
>QWPF01000057.1 GCA_003671255.1 Planctomycetota bacterium
ACCCTGCAGATTTTGCAAATTGAAGGGCGAATATTGAAACTCCGCCGCTTCCAATCGTCAGAATTTTCTTTTCTGGAAAACTTGTACCCATTTCAAATAATGCGTTCCATGCAGTTAAAGCTGCGCAAGGTAAAGTTGCAGCTTCTTCATTCGATAAAAATTGAGGAACGCTTACTATTTCCGAAGAGGAGCAGGTAACAAATTCTGCCAGTAGACCCTGTACTGTGCCCCCTAACGATTTTTTTGTTTTCGGCGCTGTAATTAAGCCATCGTTCCAATCAGGGAAAAATGACAGTGCAACGCGCTGGCCGATTTTAAACCCGATTAGTTCCGCATTGGATTCAATTATTTCGCCCACACCATCAGACATTGGAATCAATGGCGAAGGAAGTCCGAGTCCATATTGCCCGCCTGCAACCAATAAATCACGATAATTCAAAGACCAAGCCAGCATTTTTAGTAAAAGCTTCCCGGGTTGAAGAGTTGGTTTTTCGGCTTCTGATAATTGCATGTTTTCGATGCCAGAACCAGGTTTAACCAAATAACTTTTCATTATGTTCGTAGTTCTATCTATTGTTGAATTGAAATTTCAAATAGGTGGTAACCCCAAGGTTGCATGTTTAAATATAAACCTTCACTGGTTAATTTGCTGCCTTCTCGCTCGTAATTATTTGGGCCTAGTTTGTCGTTTAGCGTAACTGTTTTATTGTTGATTTCAGGCAATGGGAGAGGCAAAAAACACTGTGCCTGGGAAGGCCCATAATTGACAACAGCGAGATTTGCTTGCCCGTTTTTGCTGATACGAAGTGCGCAAACAAACTGTTTAAATGAGTCATCATTTTCGTAAGGTTGTCTGGCATGTAGAATCTGGTAAGAACTTGTTTTGATTTCGGGGTTTTTAAGAGAGTGAAGAAGTGAAGCGTAAAAATTTAACAGAGACACTGTGGTTTCTTCATTAGGGCGCCTGTTAAGGTGAACCGAAGCGTGCTTTTTCCAGCCTTCGAACTGGCCTTCGTGGAAAAACAATAAGCCCGGCGCAAAGAAAGTGATCACTGCAGCAGCACATTGCTTTTCCGTAAAGAACACTTCTGCTGCCCGTTTTTCATCATGGTTTTCTAGGAATCGCACCATTTTTTGACTGTAATCCCAATCAGCTTGCAAGTGGGAGTTTACTACCATTGCGTTTTCGTGAGCCAACCTGTCATAAAGTCGTTTGTCATAAGTGTAGTCAAACCCTTGCTGTTGCAGTTCCCACTCCAGATCCCAATATGCTTCCGCAATAAATTTAAATTCGGGGTTAGATGATTTCACTTCGTTGATAGCATTGGGCCAGAAGTCGCTTTCAACAAGGTTTTTATTACCCAAGGCGGTGCGGTCTCCCCAAGTTTTTTTGAAAACATGAGAAATAACCAGCATTGCCATATCGCAGCGTAGCGCATCACATTGGGAGGCAATTTTTTTTAAGACAGTTTTCATCTCTGTTTGAAATTTAGAATTAAAGTAGTTGAGTTGCAAAGTGTCGGGCCAGCCTGAGAAGTATGGGTCTCTTCCATAGGCGAATACTTGTTCATCTTTTTTTGATTTGATCTTTATGTAATTTTCAGGCTGGGCTTGCAGGTCTACTTCCGAGCCTTGCATGTAAAAATCTGGATTGTTAACTACCCAGGGATTATCAATTGCGGTATGGTTGGGCACAAAATCTAGGCATAGCTTAAGGTTAAAGGCCTGCATTCGCTTGCGTAATTTTGCTAACGATTCAGGCCCGCCTAGGAACGAATCAACTTCATAAGATTGAACAGCAAAAGGGGAACCAGTAATATCATTCTGATTTAAATCCGGTAGGCAGTTGCGAAAACTTTCCTGCCAAGCTTTGGTTGTCCTTGAAACATCTTTTCCAACAGCCCCAATCTGCCAAACTCCCAGAAACCAGATAAAGTCAAAGCCTTTATTTGCAAGATCAAGGAGTAGTGAATCAGGTACATCAACAAAAGATGCTTGTTTATTAAGCTTTTTGCTTAGTTCATTGAGATAAACTCGTGTGTTGATTTCAAATAAGCTCGGCCTTGGTGTTTCAGTTTGCATTTAAGAATATCTTCCTTGTTGAAGTAAGTTCTTTCTGTATGCGACAATTAGCTTCTTGAGTGTTTTGATGCGTGTGCGAATGTTCTCGCCGCTTTCTGTTTGAGCTACTTTACGAAGCGGATTCCACCGCCTCACTTCAGAAATAGAGGGAATGATATCAACACCGTCTCGCACCGCAGCTTCCACGGATTCAAAATGATAATGCTTTGCAAGGAAAGTTCCCTCTGGTTCTAGAATGAGTGTGAACCCATGGTCGCCGTATACTCTAGAAAAAGCACCATCGATGGTAATAGCTTTACCGCTCTTCTTAATGGGTGATTCCCCTTTATCGATTTTTACCGGGATATGCCCATTGACGATGAGGCCTGGAACGGGATCGACTCCAAACTCGAGCATGATCTTATCGCAGAAATCGGCATCGTGCATGAGGGCGAAAAAAGCATTTTTCTCTTCTGCATGGGTTTCGTGTTCTTCAACAAGATCAATTTCGAAGGTTGCAATGCGTTCTTTACCGAAAAGGGGTGATTGTGGCCCACACCATAAATACCACATCATATCGCGATCATATTCGGTAGGGCTTTCGATTGCCCGGGAAAAAAGATCATTAAGGGTGTCATATAGTTCTTTGCCTTTTCTTGGTATCCCATCAATGATCAGGGATTGAAATTCCCCGTTGGCATCAACAGGTACACATCCGTGGATGATCAAGTGATTGTCGCGCACTAGGTACATCGAACCTCTATCGCGGAGGTAGCGCATGTGATTGAAAAGTTTGTCGCTTGAAAGGAAAGATGTTTTAAGTTTTTCAAGGCAGATTTGTTCATCTTCGGTAAGCGTGTAAGGATCATTTGGATTGATCGTGGGAAATGAAGCGTCTTTAAGATGGCACACCTTACCATCAATCACGATTGTTTTATCGTTGGTGTTGATGGTGTGAAGCAATCTGCGGTGGGTAAGATTCCACTCGGGCCTTCGCGCAAGCATTTGGCCTTCAAGTTTAAACTGGATGATTGCAATTGCTTTTTGCATTCTTGCAAGCATTACAGGTTCTCGCAAACCTTCAGCTTTTGGTTTGAAACATAAAGCAGGGTCATCTTTATAAACATGGCGAACCAGATATTCGATTGGCTGCAGGGGTACGCCATAACCCTCTTCAAGCTGAAGAATATTTCTGTATCTAAGAGAAATACGAACAACATGGGCGATTAATGCTTCGTTGCCAATGCATGCACCAAGCCACGCTGCATCATGATTTCCCCAAGTGAAAGCCACATTGGGTTGAACCATCATGTAATCAACCACCTTGTCGCCTCGCTGGCCCCTATCCCAACAATCGCCTGCAATAATTAATTCGTCGATAGCAAGGTTGCGCACTGCTCTAACAGTGAGGTGCACTAATTCTGGCCCTTTTCCGTTTTCAAGAATAGTATCAATAAGGGCGGAGTAGTACTCATTGCCCCGGTCTGCAGAAGGTTCATGGAGTAGTTCGATAAATAGGTCGCGGTAGTCAATCGGAGATATTTTGTAAATCTTTTCAAGCCCATATCGTTTTGAAAGAACGCGCAAGATTGAGAATAGATGCTTGAGGTTTTTATGGCAGAATTCTCTCTCAGTCGCAGGGTTTTCTAATCTTGGTTTAATTGCGTCAAGCATTTCTCTGGGGTAGAAGATTAAGGTAAGGAATTCTCTTAATTCCATGGGCGGCATAATATTCCCGAATAATCCCTCAACTAATGGGCGAAGTTTACCCGAAGCGTTATTGATGACATGTCTGAGTTTTGTGTATTCGCCATGGATATCACTTATGATGTGAATTGTTCCCTTGGGCAGGGTAAGTAGCGCTTCAAGTCTTGCAACTTCAGCTAATGCTGAGTCGATATTTGGGAATAAGGTTTTCCACGGAGCAAGTGCGGTGATTTCTTCGGGACTTATTTTGATATCAAGAGCCATTTAGTGCTTCCTTGTGCGCTGAAAAATTTACTGATTCATTATCATTAACAAGTATTGGTTTGATAATCAATCAGGGCTTATTAATTAATCAAATTATTACTAAAATAAAAGTGTATTTTGACCGCCCAATTGTTAGGCTAGTTTTGTTCTTAAATGATGATTCATGGTAAGGGAGATTAATATGAAAGTTTTAGTTATTGATGTGGGTGGTACCAATTTAAAAATTAAAGTTTCCAATAAAGAAGAAGTGCGCAAGTTTCCATCCGGCCCAGATATTACTGCCAAACAAATGGTTGAAGATGTCCTCGAAAATTCCAAAGATTGGGCTTATGATTGTGTAACCATTGGTTTTCCCGGCCCGGTTGTTAATGGGAAAATCAGAAATGAACCTGTTAATCTTGGGCCAGGTTGGGTGAATATTGACTTTGAAAAAGCTTTTGGGAAACCAGTTCGAATTATCAATGACGCTGCAATGCAGGCCTTGGGTTGTTATGAAGGTGGAAGAATGTTGTTTCTTGGTCTTGGCACCGGGCTGGGTACAACTTTGATTGTTGATGGTGTGGTTGCTGCACTTGAAGCTGGGCACCTGCCTTTCAAGAAAAATAAAAGTTTCGAGTATTATGTTGGTGTAAAAGCTTTGAATCGTTCCAGTCGTAAACATTGGCAAGATAATGTGTTCGAAGTTATCAAATTGCTAAAGGATGCGATGGTAGCTGATTATGTAGTACTGGGTGGCGGAAATATTAAAAAATTGGATTCTTTGCCCGAGGGTGTTAAAAAAGGTGATAACAGTTTTGCGTTTTTAGGGGGCGTTCGTTTTTGGGATAATGCAACCCCCACAAAATCCAAAAGTAAAAAGTAGCCTATCTAATTTGTTTTTAATTTCTGGCATAGCTTGTGTCTATTTTCTTTAATAAGTTGTTATTAGAGGCTTTCGGCCTTTTCTTGTTTTTATTTTGATGGATCAAGGACGCTTAAATGTCAGACAATTACATTTTTACAATCGAAAATCTTATCAAAGCTTATGGGAAGAAAGAGGTTCTTAAAAACATCTGGCTTTCTTTTTATCCCGGAGCGAAAATTGGTGTCATTGGCTCTAATGGGGCAGGCAAAAGCTCTCTCCTTAGAATTATGGCTTTGCAAGACAAAGATTTTATTGGCTCTGTTCGTGCTGCTCCAAACATTACCATTGGGCATGTCCCCCAAGAACCCCGCCTTAATGAATCCAAAGATGTCCTTGGTAATTTGGAAGAGGCTGTCGAGCCTATAAGAAGATTATTGATTCGAAGTGAAGAACTAGGAATGAAATTTGGTGAAGATCTTTCTCCAGAAGAAATGGAAAAAGTTCAGGCCCAATTTGATCGTGTTCAAGATGCCATTAATGCTGCTGATGCCTGGGATCTTGACCGTAAATTAGAAATGGCTATGGATGCCATGCGTTTACCCCCTCCCGATGCCAAGATATCCCAATTAAGTGGTGGCGAAAAGCGAAGAGTTGCGCTGTGTAAAACCTTGCTTGAAAGCCCCGATATCCTTTTATTAGATGAACCAACTAATCACCTTGACGCTGAAGCGGTTGCATGGCTTGAAAAAACACTTAAAAATTATCCTGGTACTGTTGTTTCGGTAACCCATGATCGTTACTTTTTAGATAATGTTGCGCAATGGATTTTAGAGTTGGATCGAGGTCAGGGGATTCCATGGAAAGGGAATTATTCTTCCTGGTTGGAGCAAAAAGAAGCAAGACTTGCCAGAGAAGAGAAGCAGGAAACAGCCAGGAAAAAGGCTCTTGCCCGCGAACTTGAATGGGCAAGAATGGCTCCAAAAGCTCGTATCGCAAAAAATAAAGCTCGCCTTAGTGCCTACGAAAAACTCGCGAGTCAAGATTATGAAGAACGCGAAGATGAGCTTGTCATGCAGATTCCCCCCGGCCCTCACCTTGGTGATCTTGTGGTTCGTGCTGAAGGCGTTCGCAAAGGGTATGGCGATAATATCTTGGTCGAAGATCTTAATTTTAATTTACCCAAGGGCGGTATTGTCGGAATTATCGGGCCTAACGGTGCTGGTAAAACTACGCTATTTCGTATGATTGTTGGTGAAGAAAAACCAGACTCGGGCATTCTTCGTGTTGGTGATACCGTTGTGCCCGCTTATGTTAAGCAAGGTCGCGATACTCTGGTGGATACAAATACGGTCTTCGAAGAAATTACAGGTGGTACAGATTACATAATGTTGGGTAAAACCAAGGTTGCATCCCGTGGTTATGTGTCTCGCTTCAATTTCAAAGGGCAGGATCAACAAAGGCGAGTTGGCGAATTATCTGGTGGAGAACGCAACAGGGTTCACCTTGCAAAGCTATTACGCAGTGGTGGAAACCTTTTGCTGCTTGATGAACCAACCAATGACTTGGATGTTGATACTTTGCGAGCACTTGAAGAAGCCCTGCTAAATTTCGGTGGATGTGCTGTTGTCATCAGCCATGATCGCTGGTTCTTAGATAGAATTGCAACGCACATTCTTGCTTTTGAAGGTGATTCAAAAGTGGTCTGGTGTGAGGGAAATTACCAAGCTTATGAATCTCAAAGGCGTCAGCGTATGGGCGAAGATGCGGATAAACCCAAGCGCTTTAAATATCGGAAGCTTTAATTTTGATTGCTTGGGACTTATTCTAGACCCGGACCATTTTTCAGATTCCGTGATGTCGTCTGAAATTGTGAGTCTTGGTTTCCCTTTTGCTTTTCTCGAACTATCTTTTCAGAATTCACATCAGTATTCTTATCGCCTTTTTTTGTATCAGTGGTATGGAATCCAATTGCCATGATTATTATCATCAATATGCCGGATGCTAGTCCAAGTTTGGTTTCTTTGCACATAATTGGGAATCTGTGATAGGTGGAATTAAACCCAATAGATTATGCATCATAAACCAGAACCAGAATGGTTTGACTTGAGAGCTTGTTGATTTTTATTCGCTTTATTAAGTAAAACAGTCGCTAAAAAAGGCATAATCCGTAAAGTTGCAGTTTTTTCACACAGCTTAAAGTTGCTTTAATTTGAAAAAGGATTTCCAATACATATCAAACTTTTTCGGGTTCTTACAAGTAAATGATCTTGCGCCACGGCGAGAGAGGCTATTACTCCTTCCCCAAGAATGTTTTTTTCTAAAACCGTGAATGTTTTTGATGCCTCCACGATGGTGCAAACCCCTTCCAAATTGGTAAAGTAAATCTTTCCATTGCACGCCATTGGACTGGATTTAAAATCTCCGCCCAAGCGTTCGTTCCAATAACTAGTACCATTGCTTGCGTCTAAACATTGAGCGAAGCCATTATCACTAACAATAAAAATAAGTCCGTTGGTTCCTACAGGGCAGCATGAATCAGAGGTGTTTTTAGTGTATTCCCAAACTGGTTTATCGCTGGTAAGAAGTCCGGAAGATTTATCAAGATCGAACGCTACCAAGGGGCCACGCATTCCTTGAGTTGCAAAAACCTTATTTTGTTCTACGGTCGGTCCGGTTATTGTTCTACCCCCGTTAAGCCCTTCTTTTTTCCAAAGTTGCTTTCCTGTATTAGGATCGTAAGCATCTAATTGATTCCCGCCCATAATAATTATTTGGGTTTGATTTAGAGCCTTGTGATAAATAGGCGTGGTGTAGGAATCGCAAGACTCTGCTTTGGCAATGGTTTTACGAGGCGTTTTCCAAACTTCTTTCCCAGAAGTAAGGTCGTAAGCTATTAAAAAACTTTGAGCTTTTTCGCCCTCGAGATCTTCAAGAGAATCTTGCATTACCGTGCAAATAACGAGGTTTTCATGAAGTATTGGGCTGTTTGCATAACCCCACCAGATCGTAAAGACCCCCTGATCTTTTTGTAGATTCTTTTTCCAAAGGATTGTTCCTTCGAAATTTGCACAAGCTAAATCCCCATTACCAAATAGAAATACCACAGCTTTTCCATCCGTTACCGGAGAAGGGCTTGCAAGATTATGAAGCTTGTGGAATTTTTGTCTTCTTCGCTGATCACCTGGTTTACCTCGTAGTGGGTCACGAATGGTTTCACCGGTGCTTAATTCTTTCGACCATAAGTTCTTTCCTGTTTTTAAATCTAATTTTAACGCCAAGAGTTTTTCGCCTTCCTGAGCGGTAAGAAAAACAGAATCGCCCCATATACAAGGAGAGCTCGCGCCATCTCCTGCGATGGGAACTTTCCAAGCTATATTTTCTTTATCCGACCATTTTGTGGGAAGTAATTTTGAAGAGGAAACCGAGTTCCCGTTTGGCCCTCGCCAAGTTGGCCAATGGGATTCACATAATACATGTCCCACTGTTACGGAAGAAAACAAAACAAGAAGCATTACTTTCAGAAAATTCATTCTTAACATTGTAAACCTCGATTGTTGTAAGCAATTAAGAATAAGCAAATATTGTTCAATAAGAAATAAAAATGATTTTAAAACAGATTTGATAAGGGTGAGTGAGGGGAATTGAACCCCCGACCTTCAGTGCCACAGACTGACGCTCTAACCAACTGAGCTACACCCACCGTATAAGGTAATCTTAATTCCTTCTGTAATAAAGGCAAGGTAATGTAGTAAAACTCTGTGAAATTACCTAAAAATTACCAAAAAAACAAGAAAGTGAGGATTAAATATAACGGCATAAAGAGAATAAAGGCTAAAAAGGCATACATGAAGAAGCCCGGCATTTTAATCTGATTTTTTTCAGCCATGGCTTTAATCAGAAAATTAGGGCCATTTCCAATATAAGTGTTGGCACCCATAAAAACCGCACCACAGCAAATCGCGCTTAAAATCAGTGGTTTTGAAAATGAAAGGGAGGCAATACCATCGTTGCCTGCGGCAAGAGTTGTAAAAGCGAGAAAAGTTGGGGCATTGTCTAAAATTGAGGAGAGTCCGCCCGTTAGCCAGAAATATTTCCAGGTTTGATCAAGCGCTAAATTTGAACTTTGTTGCCTTAATACCTCTAGAGCTGGGATCATGGTGATAAAAATGCCAAAAAACAAAATGGCAACTTCTCTAATAGGC
This sequence comes from Planctomycetota bacterium, assembly GCA_003671255.1. GTDB lineage: Bacteria > Planctomycetota > Planctomycetia > Gemmatales > Gemmataceae > UBA969. Next base: position 9,079 of record QWPF01000057.1, read on the forward strand.
AGCCAAGAAAAATCATTAGTTCGCCTGATTAAATTTGGTGTTGTTGCAAAGGCTAATGCAGCGATAAATAGTTGGGCAAATGCTGCTGGGATTATCGGTAAAGTGAAATCTTGGATAGGCAGAATTTCCCCAGCAAACTCCCCAATAGGTTTTCCAATGGAGGGTGATTGAAGTAATACAATGAGAAGAATCATTCCAAGGTATATAAAATTACGCTTACCAAAGAAATGGAAAGTATCATCATCGGCGTTTTGATTGGTACTAAATTTAACATGATCTTTGCGCCAATAATAAAAATCAATTAATAGAAAAGTTGTCAGAAGATAAGTGTTTGCAACCAACCATTGAGGCCAAAGGGAGATGGTCCAAAAAAAATCGATGCCATTAAGGAACCCAAGAAATAAAGGAGGGTCGCCTAAAGGAGTTAATAGCCCGCCCATATTTCCAACAATAAAAATGAAAAATAAAACGAGATGAACCTTATGGTTTCTGTTTCGATTGGCATGAATGTAAGGTTTGAATAGGAGGATACTTGCTCCCGTAGTACCAAGTAAATTGGTAAGCATTGCACCAAAAGCAAGTAATAACGAATTGAGAAGAGGGGTGGATTTCCACTTAAATTTTAAGACAATTCCGCTTGAAACAACATAAAGAGAACCTATCAAACTCATGAAGCACAAATAATCCACCAAACTATGTTCGAAGGCATGAAGGCTTTTAAAATTTGTGGATTGTCGGATGGACCAAAGATAAAAAACCACTGGTAATGAAAGCAAAACCAGAACGATTGCTTTGTTTTTATCAGATTCCCAGAAATGGTGAAAAAATATTGGGCCTACAGCAATTAAAAGTAACACGCACGCAAAAGGGATTGTAGCCAACCAAGAAATTTGGATGTCACCAGCCCAGGCGTTTGCATGGAGAATTAAACTAGAGGTTAAAAAAATATTTAAATCCATGCTAATTATTAGACTCTTTTTTCCAGAAAGATGCATTCTGAAATAAATGCAAACTATCTGTAAAATTCGGATTCAATTCCTTGCGCCAAGCCCAGTAGCGATCCAATTGCCAAAGAGGAATCAACGGAAGTTCCTGTTCAAATAAAGAAATCATGTTTTTTTTGGATGCTAGCATTTCTGGAATGGTGGATGCTAGCAAGGTTGTTTTAGCGGTATCAAGAAGGTTTTGTAATTTTTGGTTATTCGTTTCAGTATTCGGTGTGTGCAAATAATAAAAAAGTAACGGGTATAAAGAGCAATTATCATCAGGAAAATCGTGCCAAGCGTAGGCAAGATCGTAATCACGATCCTCGATAATTTTTTTGTAATAGGAATTAGGTTCGATGGGTTCGGGTGAAACTTCGATTTTAAGAGTGGACTTGATTTGAGATGCAAGCAAATTGACAGCTTGTGTTATCTTTTCATCGCCTGAGGGGAACTTCAAGGAAAGAGGTAGGGTTGACTGTCTTGGAGTGTTATCTGAGGCTTGATTTTGCAGAATTCTTGCCAAATCTTGAGACCAGTCGCTCTCCGGTTTTTCCACGCCATTTGATAAAGAATATTCCTTGGGGAAAATTGATTCCAAAGCATGGTGCGCAGTCCCTTTTTCAGAACCGATCCAAACTTCAGCTAGGATTTTTGATCTAAGCAATGAATGGGCAATAGCTTTACGAATTTCAGGTGATTTTAAAATTCCCTTGCTGGTGTTTACTGCAATAAAATAAACCCGTTTATTGGGAAGCGAAGGGCCAGTCTGGGAATAGTTGATAGTTGGATTGTTGTTAAGTTTTTTAATTCTAGCGATGTCTTGAAAAGTAAGATCCGCAGCAAAATCAATCTTTCCTGTAATGAGTTCATCAACAGGATCGATAGTTTTATAAAATCGAATTTCTGGAATGATAGGTTTCCCAATGTTTTCTTTGCGGAAAGCATAAAAAGGCTGAGCTTTAAAAACAAGGTTTTCTCTACCAAGTTCTAACCCTTTATTTACAAACCTATATGGCCCGCTACCGTTATTCGTATTGTTTTCTTGAATGATTTTGAAATCAAAAAACGAAAAAGGATCAAGAATCTTATTTTTAAACTTTACCTCAAAGCTGTTGGCATCGTTATTATTCCAGTTGTTTAATATGTTTTCATCGGAATAGAACCAAGCTAGGCTTTTGCTTTTTTTCATGCTTGCCTGAATTTCTGGTGCAGTCACAGGTTTCCCATCTGACCAGAAACTCGAGGGTGTAAGATTAAAGGTAACCCCATTGCGCGAAGGAATTATTTTAGGCGATGCAAGTACTTGATATGTGCGAGTATTTCCATTAATACCCGTTTCTTTCCTAAACAAACTTTCATAAATTAAGTCCGAAGCGTAGATTTCAGAAGTGCCTAGAAAATTCTCGTTGTTCAATTCTGGAAGTTTAGTTAACCCAACTTTTATGGTTTCTTTTTGAGGGCTAATTTTTTCAAGTAATTGTCTGGATCCTATATGATCAGGCTGTAATTCCAACGCCCTAAGTAAATACTCTTTTGCCTTCTCGGGTTCTTTCTTTTCAAGCCATTTTTCAGATTGCTTGTAAAAAAAATCTGATTTTTTTCTTAAAAGAGTTAACAGTGGCTTATCGCTATTGCTCGGGTAAATCTTTGATTCTAGAAAAAGAAATACAGCCAGTAATTCTTTGGTTTTTGAAGTGATTAGTCCAGATTGGTTTGAACCATCAATCACATCAACCAGGTAGGATGAAAGTTTTTGTAAACTTTCCTTGTCGGGAGAACCCGAAGATAATTTGGAAATTTCAAAGAGTGCATGATCCCAGTCTTTTTTTTCAGTGTAATCATGGATTTTGCTGATTCGAATCGAAAGTAGTTTGGTTGTAAGAATTTTGCGCATGTTGGTCCAGCCTTCGCCTGTTCGTTTTTCAGTTGCTATTGCAGAATCATGCGCGCGCAATCCTTTTTCTAATACTTCCTCTGCGAGTAATAACCTATCGAAATAACCAATGCTTGAACTGAATTCATTAGTTTCTAAAGATGTGCTGCCTTCAATGAATTTTTGAACTGTTTCCGAGAGTATTTCTTCAAAAAACTTAACTTCTTTTATCGCTGTTGGTCCTGTGGTCACTAATTCTTTGAAACTAAAATTTTTATCAAGCACTCTTAATCTTAGAATCACATCATCAGGGGCTGGGATTTTGAAGAATTTGTTTATAGGTTCAACTTTGTAAGTTGTAATTGGTCTGAATGGGTGTGTAACAGTAATAATATCAAAAGGATGCTCGGGCATTCTTAAAAAAGTAATTGCAATCGGTGAAGACGAAAGAATGCTGTTCTTTTTGTTTTTGTCAGTAATATTTTCGAATGATTTCCAGTAATCTTTATTAATGGTCACATTGTTTGTTTCTTCGATTTCTTTTATTTGTTTTTTTTCTTGGGATATGGTTGAGAGGGTCAAAAAACAGTAGACAATTAGTGAAATTATCAGGGCTAAGCATCGAGTGCTTTTAAAGAATAGGTTTTTGATGGTTGATATAGGCATCATTTGGATCGCTGAATATTATTTGCCATTTTGTTGTATGATCTATTAATCAAGTTATTATAGTGTAAAATATAGTTACTTAGTATTATTTGGCTAACTATTTTAATGAGGTTTTGAATGTCTAAAAAGACAGCAAAAACAACCGTTGTTGCTTTTAAAGTTGAACAAGAACTCGCAGACCTTCTAAACAGCTTGCCTAATAAAAGTGCTTTTATTCGTAAGGCTATCGCGGCACAATTAGGCGTTTCCTGCCCTTTGTGCAAAGGTGCCGGGGTCGTTACAAGGGCTGTCAATGATCACTTCGTGCCATTAATTGAAGAATTTAAACACCAATCGTGTGTAAGTTGTGGCAATAAGATCGAAGTTCCTGTTGAAGCAGAGGATATGGATAAAGAAAGTCGATCCCGTTTGGAACAATTCCTTTTGGGCGGCCCATTATATTGCAATTCTTGTTATGAAGTTGCACCGAGTTGTGATGATTGCGGTTGGCATATTGATAAAGATCAAGAAAAGCAGCATCATCTTAAAAGCCATTGTGGCGATGAGTGTGAGATACCGCATGAAGGAACCACGCACTAGATAGAAGGCCTGCAAGTTAGTGGCCTTCTTTGACCATGTTTCTAGACCAAGCAGGAATTTCAACTACTAAGTCTTGGGTTCCATTAGGTACACATTGGCAACCCAATCGGGATTCGGTGGTTAAACCCCGGGCCTCATCGAGCATGTCTTGTTCATCATCCGTAGATTCATTGCAGCTTTTTAAGCCTTCTTTAATGATGACATGACAAGTTGAACAAGCGCAAACTCCTCCGCATGCATGATCGATTTCCACACCTGCAGCGTAAGCGATATCTAAAATACTGCCTGGTAATCCAGTCCGGTTATACGGGATTTTAGCAGGATCCACCTCGAAAGTCTTATTGTCGGGCAGAAAAGTAATTTTGAATTTCTGTCTGGGTTTTTCAAACTTAGCCTGTTCGATATATGGATTTACACCAGCCATGAAAGCTCCCTGAGTTATAAACATGCATTTACAATAGTTATGTTAGAGGCTTAGGTGATACTTAGCAATTGTTTAAGCACAACGGCGTAGTTCTGGGACGGTATTTTCAGGCGATTTTGTTTGTTTTCCGAGCCATTTTTTAAACTCACCTCGAGATGTTTTTCTACTATTTTGAATGGAGTATCGTGTTTTTATAAACGAAGGTAGGTTGCAAAGTAATGAGATAAGCACATGAAAATAAGTCTTTGCAATTTTTATTTTTTCTCTTTGTACAATTCCCATAAACAAACCTTGGATTATTCGGATGCATGATTTTATTGCCACTATCGAAACGCATTTTAATGCCATGCCAAGAGGTGCGTTTTTTACGCATACCAATGCACGATTTCGCTCTACATGGTATGTGAAAAAGTTCGACCATTCACCCGAACTGCCACAATGTATGTGGTAAACAACTGTTTCAGGAGTATAAACACAGCGCCAATTTCTAAGTTTCGCCCGCCAAGCGAGGTCTAAATCTTCGTAATACATGAAAAGTCGTTCATCGAAATACCCTATATCGGTTAGCATTTCTTTTCTTAAAAGAACCGATGCACCACAAGCCCCAAAAACATCTTCGATCTGATTGTATTGCCCTGAATCTTTTTCTCGGAATCCCCGGTCGCTTCCTCTCCCATCGCTTAGTAATTCTAATCCCGTGCTGTTAATAGTTTGGCGATCACCATGAAAAAGTATCTTGCAGGTAACCAAACCAATGGATTTTGATTTCAACATTGAATCCGCAAGGGCCGAAAGCCAGTTTTCTGGAACTTCAGTATCGTTGTTTAAGAGTGCGAAAAAATCGCCTTTGGCATGTTTAAACCCAAGGTTGTTGCCTGCAGCAAACCCTAGATTTTTTCGTGCCTCGATAATCTTTACTTCAGGCGAGTTATTTCGAATGAATGCAATGGAATCATCTGCGGAACCATTATCGACAACGATGATTTCAAATCTGTTCGCAGGATAAGTTTGTTTTTTAAGCGAAGCTAGGCAGTTTTCGAGGAAGCGTAAACCATTATAATTCACAATAATTACCGAAATAAACGGGAAGGTCTCAATCTCAGGTTTGTTATTAGAAGATGTCATGTTTTTATTTTTTAGTTGTTCGAATGCTTGGGGTTTCAGTCTCTGGGTCGAGATTGGGGCTGTAAAATTTATCCCCAGCCATCAATTGCTTGTTCCATTTAGATTTAAAGTAATTGATCTCTTTTTGAAAGCGGGAGATTTTTTCCGGTGTGTCTTCTGCGCCGCGCGTTTTAGATTCAAAATGGGTGTATTCTGCATGGGGTGTCCAAACTACAGAGTACCCCCTATCTCGAACTTTTAGGCATAAATCTATATCGTTAAATGCAATTGCGAGATTTTCATCGAAGCCATTAACTTCATCAAATGTTTTTCGTTTTATCATCAAGCATGCCCCTGTCACACAGCTTACATTTCTAATGGTTGCCATGCGGAATCCGTACCCTAATTTCCCCTTTGGAGTATGTCGTAAGGTGTGGCCCGCACTTCCAGTCATACCCAATACTACACCTGCGTGTTGGATTGTGTTATCTGGATAAAAAAGAGCTGCTCCAACTGCGCCTGTTTCAGGCCGGAGGGCGTGTTCAGTTAAGCGGAATAGGTTTTCTTTTTTGAGTGATTCAATGTCGTTGTTTAAAAATAGAAGAAGTTCCCCGGATGCTGATTTGGCCCCATAATTGTTGATTGCTGCATAATTGAAGGGCAGTGTCCAATTGATGATGTTGAATCGAGGGTCTTGTTTAAGTTTTTCATAAAGCTGAAAGGTTTCGTTTTCAGTACTGCCATTTTCTAGGATTAAGATTTCTAGGTTTGGATAGTTCTCTGCAAGGATGGAATCCAAACAAGTGCGTAGGGTATTCGCTTGATCTTTAGAAGGGATAATAATCGAGATCAACGGCCATTCGCTTGGGTGATAAATTGCCTGATAGAGGCCCGTTGCCAAACCGTTGGAAGCCTGACCAGAAAGGTTGCAACGATCAAGGTGTTCTTGAAGAGCTCTTCTACCTGCATCGTGGGCATAATTTTTAGCATT
>QWPF01000058.1 GCA_003671255.1 Planctomycetota bacterium
GTCGGTGTTATGAACCAGAGCGGGCGCCAAAGAAAGACGAAGAATCCCCTGATGATGAAAATTTTCTACAAGCGGGTAAAAGAAAGTTGCGCCATCAATACCGCGAACAGCAATGCAAGAAAGTTCGCGATCGAATTGAACAAACCCTTCAGCAATGATTCCCTTCTGCCCTAATTCTTTGAATGCTGTAATTGCATCTTCAAGCGATTTAACCAAGAACTGCCCTTTACCATCGTAGCCCAATCTTCTGGTTTTAAGAATCAAAGGCAACTTAAGAACAGTAATGGCTTGTTCCAAGGAAGGCAGGTCATCAACCGGGTAAAAAGGAGCAGTGGCGATACCATGCTGATTAAAAAACTGCTTTTCTAAAAGTCGATCCTGGCTTGATTCCAAGGCTATTGGAGGAGGGAAAACGCTGCGAGTTTGCGCCAACTTCCTCACAACTGAAACTGGAATGTTTTCAAATTCATAAGTGATCAGGTCGGAAGATTCTGCCAATTTCTGAAGTGCGGTTGCATCTTCAAAAGGAGCAACAATCTGCTCACCCAACAAGGAAGCAGGGGAAGAAGGCGAAGGATCCACATAGAGAAACTTAAACCCCAGTGGAATTCCTGCAAGTGCCAACATTCGAGCTAGCTGGCCTGCGCCTAATACTCCAATTGTTTTCATAATTAAGACCTAGGATCTGGATGATCAAGAACTTCTTTGCTCTGATTTATTCGCCATGCCCGCAGAGCTTCGCGCACCACTGCATTTTCATTCCCAACAATCGAGCAGGCAAGCAATGCTGCGTTGATAGCACCAGCCTTGCCTATAGCAAGTGTGCCAACGGGTACCCCGCCTGGCATTTGCACGATCGAAAGCAATGAATCCATACCTTTAAGTATTTTTGATTCGATTGGAACGCCCAATACGGGAAGAATGGTCCAGGCAGAAACCATACCGGGCAGATGAGCAGCACCGCCTGCGCCTGCAATAATAACCTTTAATCCCCTGCCCTCCGCACTTGTAGCATAATCACGAAGGAGATCGGGGGTACGATGAGCGGAAACCACCTTTACCTCGGATGCAACTTTAAGTTTGTCGAGAACTTCGACAACATGCTGCATGGTTTCCCAATCAGATTTGGATCCCATGATGACGCCAATGACTGGTGGCATGAATCACCTCAAAAAAAGGTTAATGTTTCTAATGAATGGTTTATCCGAAAAAACCGGAAGAGGCCAGCAATCAGCGAGAAAAAAAAGCCATCAGAGTTAAAATCGAGCCAACTGCCGAGCTAAAAAACCATCAAGGCCGCCAAGGCTTTCCAAGCACCAGCGCTGATGATCCGCCTTGGGATTCTCTTTAATCAACATCTTTCGATGGGCAAGGATTTCTGGTATTTCCCGCATAAAGCTTAACTTTCCCATTAAGAATGGGAGTAAGGTTCCCTCGGTGCCCCTACGCCAGGCTTTTGCAAGCAAGGCTAGCAAATGCAATGGAAGGGTACGCCATAATAGTTGGCAGGGAATATTCCTCCAATAAACTCTTTCTTCGTTAAGCGATTGCCTTTCCAGCAACTTTCGGTTCAAGCTGGGTTTGCCGTAGGAAGAAGAAACGCGATGAAGCACCTTGGAACAGGGTTGAAAAACAACATCATACCCAGCCCAATGCAACCTGAAGGAAAGATCGACATCTTCAAAGTAGGCACCAAAAGATTCCGGGTAGGCGCCAACCTTTAGAAAAACTTCGCGTCTGTAAAAGGCACTACTGCCACTAGCGCCAAACACACGGCCGGGAACCATCCACTTTTCTGCAATGAGCTGTCCATTACCGCGCTTGGTTGCAACGCCTGATGCAAAGTAAGCATCGCCTGCACTATCGATAACCGCGCTGCCCTCGATAGCCCCGGGCCAACGCAAAACCAATGGTGCAACCGCAGCAACTTTAGGATCATCAAAAGCATCAAGAGCCATTTCTGCCCAACCGGCACAGACTTCAGTATCATCGTTAAGCAACTCGACAATATCATGAATTGCGGCTTGAACTCCGAGATTTGCAGCCTTAGCGAAACCAACTCTTTTAGGAGTGCGAATTACTTTGACACCTTTGAATTTTCTAGCAACTTCACTAATACACATGTTTTCGGAGGCATCATCAACGACAATGATTTCGGTGCTTAGGGGAGCGTTTCTGCGCAAAGAAGCCAGGCATCTTGCAAGCAAGTCGGGTCTGGAATAACTGGGAATAATCACGGATAGGTTGTGCAAATTCAGACCTCTGAAAAGATTACGCTGAAGGTTCCGCCAAGGCCGCAAGAAACTCTACCCGTGCCTTGTTCAAGCTGCCCGAAGACATCAGTTTGGAATATCGAGCCAGCCTGTCGTACCATTTGACTGCGCGGGAATCGCCCAGAAATCGCGCCCAAATCCCCATCACAAACGCTTCACAGCGAATCACCCTGCACATCCATTTTGATTCGCTTTTGCTCCAATGCTTCCGGGCATAAGTCATCAAAGCCTGGCGTGTGATCACCCGTAATCGGGGCGGAACTCTGCGAACATGAATCGGGGCGTGGTGAACCACCGCAAGCGAAGGTTCATAGCAAACATCATAACCAGCCTTTGCAATGCGTTTGCAAAGATCAACATCTTCGTAGTAGAGGAAATAATCCGTGTCGAACTTTTTCAATTTCTCGAGGCAACTCCGTTGAGCCAGCATGCAGCAACCAGTAATCCAATCCACCTTTTGCGCTTCATTATTGTTGTTAAGGTTATACTTGCGCCATGCTCTGGGAAGAAACTTGCGAGCCAAGGTTCCCATGAAAGTAGGGAAAGGCCCTGTCGAACCCTGCACGCTACCATCGGGATTTCTCAAACCAAAACCAATGACTCCAACTTTACTTTGATGCAAGTTGTTGGCATTCAAATACGAATCAATGTTATCGAGAAAGTTATTTTCAGGGGTGATATCAGGGTTGAGGATTAAGACCCAGTCGCCACTGGATAGCTTGCATCCTTCATTAACTGCGCAGGAAAAACCTCGATTTTTGGTCCACCTTCTTAGCGAAACATAAGGCTTGGAACGCAGTCTGCGAATCGCAGGGTGATAGGAGGAATTGTTATCGATAACTATGATTTCTGCATGGCCATTTCGAACCAACTCACATTGTCCCAACTTGCGCACCAACTGCTCTGTGTATTTCCATTGGCGATAATTAACTATCACCACCGAGAGTTTGATTGGATTGGATTGTTTGACAATCAAGCTAGAGGGAAGTTGTTTGGCTTCCAAGCTTGGCTGCAACAAAAGTAACGAGCTTTCAGGATCTGGCATCTTGCCCCATTTCTCTCTCAAACCTTCCGTGGTTTTTGAGTTCAAACAGCATAAACAAAGAGGGCAACCCCGGGCAATGCCACTCCCCTGCCCCTAATCACTCATCATCCCTGTAATCGCCATAATCTGCTTCCCCTATTTGACTTACATCATTTAAAAGAGTAGGAAGGAAGGGAAATAGCCAAGCTTTTTTTGCAGCATCGAGCTTCCCACCATATTCAGAAATCTCAAAGGCTTCGATCAAGTGCACTTTTTCACCCTTGTCCAGCCCATAAGTTTGGATCACTAAATCACGAAATCGATCAGCATAGGGTTTGATCCATTCCACCATCGCCTTTTGAAGCCAGGCCTTCCGATCATTGCAATTTTCAGGCAGGGCATCGAAAAACACTCCGTTATAGGGGAGCCATTCGTAGAACTGGGAAACATGACAATCCAGCATGCTCATGATGGAATCAAAAACAGGTTCAACATCCACAACAACATCAGCATGAAAAGGAATGGGTTTGCGAAAATCATCTGCAAAATATCCAAAGACGGGATTAGCTCTAAGGTGTGGCGTATCAGGGCAAACCGCAGGAACTGTAACCATATAAGCAGCATCTTGCACCAATATCGAAGTGTAACGATGGTCGGGGTGATAATCGTTGGGCCGGTGAGTCAGAACCAAATCGGGTTTAAAGTTGCGTATAAGTCTGATGATTTGATGCCTAGCTTCCAAGGTGGGCATTAAGGCGCCATCCGTAAAATCAAGCACCCGGTATTCGGTACCGATAACCTTGCCAGCAGCGGCTGCCTCTGCTTTCCTACGCTGGGCCAACTCGGGCCCTTTCATGGTTTGATGCCCACCACTACCATCCGTTACGCTTATAAGAAGCACTTCGCATCCATGCTTGCGCCAAAGAGCGGAAGTGCCACCCACTTTAATATCGACATCGTCGGGGTGAGCGCCAATTGCAAGAATTCTTGGAGAAGCCATAATTAATGTCCTTTAGCTAAATAAACTAGTTAAAGAAAAAATATACTCTGAGCGAAGTACAATTTCCATCAATTGCATGGAAGATTCAGGCTAAATTCCCCTTGGGTTCATTGAATTTATGATTTTATTCTTAATAGTGGGGGTTAAAGTGACCGTCAAGCTTTGACATTTTCTACCTTAAATCCTCATTTATTGGTTCTTTGTTTCTTTATTTGGTAGCATTGCCTTGGTAATATCATGCCTGCTGGTCGTCAAGGAAAGACGGCGTGGTTGGAGAAGTTTCTCTCAATTCGCGAAGGTTGGAGCCCAATTCCCAAGCATTTTGTGGTCGCAATGATTTGTATTGGGAGATTCTCTATTGGCTTTTCCGATGACCTTATTGTTTGCATTGACACTATTTTCGAGTGCGACATTACTGTTTTTAGTGCAACCCATGGTAGGAAAAATACTTCTACCTTATTTGGGTGGAACGCCCTCGGTCTGGAATACCTGCATGGTATTTTTTCAGGCAGCGTTATTAGGTGGTTACACCTATGCTCATTGGCTCACGAAAAACAGGCCTTTTAAATCGCAGATTTTCATTCATGGCATCGTGCTCGGTGTTGCTTTTTTGCCCCTTGCAATCATGCGTTTCGATGCGGGGATTCTTGCAAGAACTATTTTGCCACCGCCAACTTCAAGCAACCCTGCCCTTTGGTTACTCTTTGTTTTAACCTTGGTTGCAGGGCTACCATTCTTTGCAGTTTCGACTTCAGCACCATTGCTTCAGAAATGGTTTTCAACCTCGGATCACCCTGATGCCAAGGATCCCTATTTTCTTTACGGGGCAAGTAATCTGGGTAGCATGATAGGCTTGTTGATCTACCCTTTTGTAATTGAACCAAAAATTGGCGTTGCAACTCAGGCTGTGCTTTGGGTGTTTGGTTATGCAGGCCTTATAGGGATGACTGTTCTTTGTGCAATGATGGCATCGAAGCGGCAAGTTTCAGAAAACACCAAACGCAACACCGTTGCAGATCCATCCCCAAGCAACTTCACAAGATTTAGATGGGTGGCACTCGCCTTCATTCCATCCAGCCTGATGTTGGGCACCACCACTTATCTCACTACCGACATTGCTGCAATTCCTTTGCTTTGGATTCTACCTTTAAGCCTTTATATTCTCAGTTTCATTCTCGTATTTTCTCACATACCCGCTTCTGTTTACCTTTTATTTGTAATCAGCATGCCAATTATATGGCTTGCTAAAACTGCTAATCTTCCAGAATGGCAGGGCTTTGGCTTCGAAGCTCTGACAAGCTGGCTCGATGACACAGCAAGGGCGCTTAAAAAAGACACCTCCGTTTCTTTCTTCCAGATTACTTACACTTTGCTTACCGTGATGTTTGTCGGGCTATTTTTCAAATCCCACAATCGCATCCGCCTGGGCATGGTTTTAGTCACCCCGATTCTGTTTTTGTTTGTCGTCTTTATGCATCAGATTAAAACCGCTCTCGACCTTCGGGAAGTGGAAATCATCGGCAGCCATCTTGCACTGCTTTTCGTAACCGCAATGTTGACTCATGGCGAACTGGCAAGAACCAGACCGCCTGCATCGCACCTAACCGAGTTTTATCTTTTGATGTCGTTAGGCGGGGTACTTGGGGGCATTTTTAATGCGCTTATTTCTCCAAGCATTTTCCCACGCATCTTGGAATACCCACTGGTTGCAGCCTTCGCTTTAATTTTACTTCCAGGCTTTTCTTTACCCAACGCCATCAAATGGATTGCTGTTCCCATCCGAACCTTCAGCTTCCTCATTGGGGTTGTTGCAGTGGGAATACTTTTGGTTCAAAATTGCCTGGATCGAAGTTATGCACTCGAAAAAGCAAATAGCGCACCCGAATTTGTTCGCAGCTTTGCCCGCATGATTGCAACGGGTTGCAATGATCGTACTAATCTTCTTTTTGAAGAACGCAACTTCTTTGGCTGCTTCACGATTCAAAAATGGGAAAGCCCCACCACAGGCGAAATGTATCACACCATGTATCATGGCACCACCAACCACGGTATGCAATGTGTCGAACCTGCTGAAAGGCGCATCGATACCCTCACCTATTTCCATAAAGTTGGGGCAATCGGCCAACTTTTTGAAGCTGTTGAAAAAAAGAAGAATGGCGCACCCGTTAACATGGGCGTTCTTGGAGTTGGCACCGGCACTCTTGCTGCATACTCCAAAAAGGGCTGGGGCCTCACCATGTACGAAATCGACCCCGCAGTGGTTAAATCTTCCATCGACCGATCTGATTATTTTTCTTTCGTTAACGATGCGAAAAACCGGGGCGTCAATGTCGATATCATTCTCGGTGATGGCAGATTACAATTCCTGAAAGCACCCGATGCATCTTACGATCTTATTTTCATGGATGCATTTACTTCAGATGCAGTTCCTGTGCATCTATTAACCCGCGAAGCATTTGATATTTACCTTAAGAAACTTGCACCAGGCGGGATCATCGTCCTTAATATTGCCAACCGATATCTTAACTTTGAACATGTTCTGGGCAACATGACCGAAGATCGAAATATCGTAGGCATGATTCAAGGGGGATATGAAGTCCGAGAGATAGATAAGTATGGCACCAATTGGGTGGTGATGGCCCGCAAAACAGAAGATTTTGGCGTTCTACCCGAACTTAAAGCAGAGCTTAAGACCGATTCCGAAGATTGGGTAGAAACATGGAGAAAGATTGAATCCAATCCCAAACTTGGAGTTTGGACTGACGATTATTCGAATTTGCCAAGCATATTCAAATGGAGTCGATAGACTAATAACAATTATACTTTTTTAGCTAGGAGAAAGACCTTGTCTCCCTTCCACTTCAACATGTTAGCAGCTTATGCGTTTACACTATTCAGTAGTGCAACGTTATTATTTCTTGTGCAACCCATGATCGGGAAAATGATTCTTCCCCTTCTAGGAGGCACCCCTGCAGTATGGAATACCTGCATGGTTTTCTTCCAGGCACTGCTTCTTGCTGGATATGGGTATGCCCACCTTTCCACAACTTTTCTCGGAGTTCGAAAGCAAGCTTTAGTGCACATGGGGGTCATGCTTTTACCCATTTTGTTTTTCCCGATAGCAATCAATAAAACCTTCCTCGAAGGTGGCGAAGACAACCCTATCTCTGGCCTCCTTTTGCTTCTCTTCACCTCGGTGGGGATTCCCTTCTTCGTTGTCTCCAGTAGTGCACCCATCCTGCAAAAATGGTTTTCCAGCACCGATCACCCTGCTGCGAAAGACCCTTACTTTCTTTACGGTGCCAGTAATCTCGGCAGTATGCTTTCCTTGGTTGGCTATCCTTTATTCGTCGAACCTTACCTATTGCTTGCAGACCAGAAAAAGTATTGGGCTGTAGGCTACGGATTTTTAATGATACTAACTGCATTAAGCGGCTTGCTCATGTACACATGCGCCCCTGCGGAAGTTTCAACTTCGAGCAATCAAGAATCCGAAGATGAATCTGAAAAAGAATCCGAAGATGAAGCAGAAAAAGTCTCATGGGGCCGTAGAGGTTGGTGGATTCTTCTTGGTGCAGTACCATCAAGCTTGATGTTGGGTGCAACCACTTATATGACCACGGATATTGCAGCAATCCCTTTACTTTGGGTGCTGCCTTTAGGTTTATACCTCTTGAGTTTTATCATTGTGTTTTCGCGTGTGCCTGAATGGGTTCACTCTTCGATGATTCTTGCAACCCCCATGCTTGCACTTCTATTAGTATTCATGATGCTTTCAGAAATCAGACCACCCAAAGTTTACTACACAGTAGCAATCCATCTAGCATGCTTGTTCACTGTTTCCATGGTTTGCCATGGGGAACTTGCAAGAAATCGCCCCTCCACCAAATACCTGACCGAGTACTTCCTATGGATGTCGTTTGGTGGCGTGGTAGGCGGGCTTTTCAACGGCCTTCTCGCACCTATCGTCTTTTACGGTATTGTAGAATATCAGCTTATCCTTATGGGTACCTGCTTCATACTTCCCCCGCTTTTCATCAGCAAGCCCAACAAATGGAACAACCTTGCTGATCTTAGCCTCGCTTTGCTTTTCATCATTGGTGGTGCAGTGCTCATTTACTTAAGAACCAAAGATAATGACATCCAATACGATATCTTGAAAAGCACCAACAACTGGAAATGGCATGCAAGTATCGTTGGCATCTTTCTTGTTTATGGTGTTTATTACATATTCAAAGAAAGAGCCCAACGGCTCGAGCGGGCCTTGGATGTTGTTCTCCCACTCGCTTTAGCATTTCTCTCTTTTGGTCTTATCTGGGGCCTTTTTTCAGACACCCTATGGCCTAGAGTCAAAGGCTTGGCTGGTTGGATCGGCTTAAAGCCCGCCCAAACTCTTGCTATTCTTACTTATGGTGTGCCCACGGTTCTTTGCTACACCTTTGTCGAGCGACCTTTCCGCTTTGGCCTAAGTGTTGGCGCTATTTTACTCGCCTCCGGGTTCAACACTCTTTTTGACACTACTGTTTCCTATCAAGATCGAAGCTTCTTTGGTGTCTTAAAAGTTGAGAACGACAGATTCTTCCGCAGGCTCGTTCATGGTACAACCTTGCACGGCAAGCAATTCCTTGATCCAGATGGCCATGGTATTCCCCTAACTTATTACCATGAAACTGGCCCCATTGGCCATGTGATGGCTGCGTACAATGTGCCTGACAAAGATAATAAATACCCTAATTGCGCATTCATTGGTTTGGGTACAGGCACCATGGCGGCCTATGCAAATAAAGGCCAGCATGTAACTTTCTACGACATCGATCCCGTGGTTAAACGCATTGCTTTTGATAACGACAAATACTTCACCTTCGTTGAAGATGCCCGCACAAAAGGCGCAAAGGTTGATCTTATCTTGGGGGATGCCCGCCTGACCATGGAAAGGCAGGATCTTACCGAGGAAGAAAAATACAAAATCATCGTGGTCGATGCTTTTAGTTCTGATGCGATCCCAATCCACTTGATCACTCGTGAAGCACTGAAAATGTACCTCACGAAAATCACTCCCGATGGTTTGATTTGCTTTCATATTTCCAACCGCTACCTAGATCTCAAGCCTGTGCTTGCAAATCTCGCCCGGTCGGAAAACCTGAAGACGCTTTATTTCAGTGATGATGATGAAGCAGAAGCAGGCAAAGCTCGTTCAACCTGGGTGGTGTTGGCAAACAACCAGAAGGCACTTTCACGATTGCTTACCAAAGAAAACCTGAAGCCAATTCAAGATGAATGGGATAGGCCTCTTAAAATGCTTTCAGGAATGTCTTGGGAGCAAAGCCCCGGGCCTGGCTCTTTTGCCCTGATGCTTTTGGGTGCATTAAAGAACACCGATGCCCCATGGGAACCTGTAAAAACGCGCGATGATGTGGGTGTTTGGAGCGATGACTACTCCAATCTTCTCAGCGTATTCATGTGGTAAAGTAACCACCATCAAACAAAAAAGCCTCGCCCGAACTTCTAGTTCAGGCGAGGCTTTTCTTTATACTCATTCTACCATTCAATTTGCTGACCCAAGCCTTCTGCTTTTGCTTTCTGAAACACCTTTAAGCCAACAGCAAGATCTTCGATACCCAACCCTAGCGACTTGAATAATGTGATTTCCGCAGCTTCAACCCGGCCTTTGTAACGGCCACCAATGATTGGGCCCAACTCGCGAACTTCACCCCACTTCAATGTCCCATCTTCGAACCCTTTTTGAAAATCTCCAGCCTCAATTCTACATTGTTCACGGCTATCAACAACAATCCTACTGAACTTCTGCACTGCTTCCGGGGTTAGCTCTGCCTTGCCCATGAAGTTGGATCCTATTGCGTTTACATGCATCCCTTCCTTGAGCCATTCTGCTTTAAAGAATGGATCGCGTGCGGAAGTCGCAGTCACCAAAATATCCTTATCCTTGGCGACATCATCTGGATTTGCAAGCGGGGTAACTTCAACTCCGCAAACCTCGGTCATATCTTTGGCGAAGGCATTGCGATGCTCTTCATTGGGGCTGAATACATCAACCTTGGTGATGGTGCGAACTTTGCAAATTGCTATAAGTTGTGTTCGGGCCTGCTTGCCACTACCAAAAATACCCACCCGCGATGCATCTGGATTAGCAAGATACTTCGTTGCAACACCGCTAGCAGCGCCTGTTCTTACCTGCCCAAGATAATCGGCCTGCATTAAGCTAAGCAGATCTCCGGTTTTGCCATCAAACAAGGTGAAGAGGAACTGAGCGTTACCTTTTCTAGTGGTCGCATAAACTTTGGAACCCATGCCACCCAAAGTTTTTGCAGATGCCCCCATGGTATGCAATACGCCGTGATCGGTTACCACTCTGGCACGGTTTATATTCATTGCTTCTTCAATACCAAGCTTTTTCAGCCCGATTTCTACGCCTTCCATCGCCATTTCCATGGTCAACACTTTACGAACATCATCTTCTCTTAGCAAAAGTACGGGCATGCGGAATCTCCGTAGAGTTTTCTTGGGGGGCAATTAAACGGCTGTTTTCAGCCAATCCTGAAGCTTATCAAGGCCTGCTTCTAAAACTTCTTTGCTAGTGGCATAAGAAAGTCTGGCATAGCCCTCTGCGCCAAATGCAGAACCTTGAACCAAGTTTACATGGGCTTGTTCTAAGGCCAGCAAACAAAAGGATGCAGAATCAGTTACTGTTTTACCAGCAAAGGATTTGCCAAAATAGGAAGAAACATCAAAGAAGGCATAAAAAGCACCGGGTGGCACCTTACATTTGATACCTGCCATTCCTTGCAACTTCTTAAATACAAAATCCCTGCGGGATTCAAATTCCTTACGCATAACCCCAACACATTCCTGCGGCCCGTCCAATGCTGCAATCGCTGCAGCCTGGCTAACGCTACAAGGGTTACTTGTTTCCTGGCTTTGAATATTCGCCATCGCTTTTACCACTGCTTCCGGTGCAATAGCCCAACCAATGCGCCAGCCTGTCATTGCGTAAGTCTTGCTCACACCACTTATAGTTATGGTTTTGGCCTTCAAACCTTCGCGTAAAGTTGCAAAGCAAGTAGCCTTAGCATCGCCATAAACCAACTGCTCATAGATTTCATCGCTGATGACACCAATATTTGCTTCTAAAACAAGATCAGCAATTGCTTCAAGTTCTGCACGGGTATAGACAGCGCCGGTAGGGTTACTGGGCGAATTAATCAACAGTAGCTTTGTTTTTGGCGTAATCGCCTTTTTGATTTGCGCTGCTGAAACTTTAAAATCCGCTTCCATGCTACAAGGAATCAATACAGGCGTTGCACCAGTCATCGACACCAAATCGCTATAACTGACCCAGAAAGGCGTGGGAATAATCACTTCATCCCCTGGGCCAACCAAGGTCAGCAAAGCATTATGAATGGAGTGCTTTGCACCATTGGAAACAATGATTTGATCAGGGGTGCAGTCGAGGTTGTAAACTTTCTTGTACCAACGCGAAATCGCTGTTCGAAGCTCGACCGTTCCATGGGCAATGGTGTAATGCGTCTGGCCCGATTTCATCGCAGCAATTGCAGCCTGGCAAATATGTTCGGGGGTGGGAAAATCTGGTTCGCCCAGACTGAAATCGAACACCTTCACACCTTGGGCACGCAATTGCCTAGCCTTGGCCCCTGCCGCCAAAGTTGCGGATGGCTGAACCGACAAAGCCAACTTCGAAATTCCAAGCATCAATCTGACTCCTGCATGAATATTGTAAAACACCGTCAAGGATGATGGACACTCCTGTCAAGGCATTGTATCGTACTTAAATTGTAAGTGGAGATCCCCCGGGGAAACACCTTGTCTTTAAAGCTGCTAAATATCATACAACGCTATCCACCCGCTTTGGGTGGTTCAGAAATTTACTTTCAAAAACTCAGTGAATTTCTCGCTTCGAAAGGGCACGCGGTTTCAGTCTGGACGAGCAATGCCAACAATCTTGAATCTTTCTGGGCAACAAACCACCCCCTCCTGCCTTGTACCGAAGAAGTCGTTAACAGCGTAAAAGTCCGAAGATTCAAGCTCTTCCATATTCCCTTGCAGCGATTAGTGTTAAAAATTATTTCAAAAATTCCCATCCGAACATTGCAATGCCTCACTTTTTCCCACAACCCGATCATGCCTGAAATGCTTAAGCTGGCTTCCCGATGCGATGAAACTTTTGATGCGGTTCATGCGGGCTGCTTCCCTTATGCCTACCCCATTTATGCAGCAATGAAACTTGCAAAAATAAAAAAAATTCCTTTCCTGCTCACTCCTTTTCTTCATCTGGGCAACCTCGATGACCCAAAAAATCGAATCCGCAAAGGATACACCCACCCCGCGCTTCTCATGCTTGCCAAAAACGCAGATGCCCTTTTTGCCCAAACAGATTTCGAAGCCCAAACACTCGAAGACCTTGGTATTCAATCCCGAAAAATCCATCTCCAAGGCATGGGAGTTGATCTGCAAAGTTGCACTAAGGGCAACAGCGCAACAGCACGCAAACTTTGGCAATCCCATCCCAACGAAATCGTAGTAGGGCACCTCGCAAATTTAAGCTGGGACAAAGGCACCACTGATTTGCTTTCAGCTATGGAAATTCTTTGGCGCAGGGGCAGCGCTGCTAAGTTAGTTCTTGCGGGCCCCGCTATGCCCTCGTTTGAAAAAGCATTCCGCTCCTTCCCCTTCAAAGATAAAGTAATCCGCACTGGGCCACTTTCTTCAGAGGAGAAGAAGGATTTTTTCGCCTCTCTCGATATCTTTGCACTGCCCAGCAGATCTGATTCATTTGGCATCGTGTTATTGGAAGCTTGGTCCAATGGCAAACCATGTGTGGTATACAAGGCTGGTGGCCCAGGAAGCCTAATCAAACACGCATCTGATGGGCTGGTTGTTCCTTGCGATGATATCAACAGCCTTGCAACCGCATTGGAAAAGCTCATACTCGACAGAAAATTATCCGAGCAACTAGGCGCTGCAGGAAATAGCAGGATCGCAAAAGAGTTTCTCTGGGAACGAAAATTCCAAGTGTTTGAAAGTGCTCTAAAATCTTTGGTTTAATAAGTGTAAAGCTCTAAGGCTTGATCTTGAGAATTGCATCAAACGCTGCATCAATCACTTTTTCGTTTTTATCCTGCAATGCGCTCTGAAGCCCGGGCATGGCTTTGATTGCTTTGGCTCCCATTTCACCCAGTAATTTTGCAGCGATGATTCTTACTTCCGCATCGGTATCTTTTAAAAATTTAGCAAGAACCAAAACGCCAGGTTCTCCCTTTGCAGGCGCCAACTTCATCGATGCTTCGATCAAATCTCCAGCAGGTTGATTATTACCCCACCCACAAACTTGCACCATGGAACGCAATGCGAGTTCCGCAATATCGCGCTCAGCAGACCGAAAAGCATTAACCAAGAAAGGTAAAGCGGGATAACCTTGGGTGCCAAGATTTCCCAAAGCAGCGAGGGCACGAATCTTAGTATCTTTATCAAAATGCTCGGTAAGAAGGCAAAGTTCTGCTAGTGCAACAACTGCATCTTCCCCTAGGCCCGCAATTGCGGTGAGTGCCAGCAACCGCACACCTTTAGGGCCAGTGGTTGCAAGTTTCGCCAGCGTGGGTACTGCAGTTTTACCCATCTGCTGCAAGGTTGAAATAGATTTGGTTCTAATTTCCTGATCCGAATTGAGCGTAAGTTTTTCTAAAATAGGAAGTGCCTGAAGATCAAACATCCCCAAAGCAGAGATGATGATAATCTTTCTAGCAACCTCGGGATCAGAATCTAACTCTTTGACCCATTGCTGCAGATTTTTACCCTGAAACACTTTTTCGGTTTCAAAGGCAAAAAGCGGGGCAACAAGCATGACTAACGCGGTGAACAATTGAAACCCTCATTCATCACGATCAATTTAACTTCTAGACTTTTGAAAAATCGCATCCACAGATTTACCCTTACCATCTTCCGTCGCATAGAAAGGCCTTTTCTCAATATCAAAAGCAGTCTTGGGCGATATTCCCATCGCAGTAAAAATTGTCGCATGCATATCGGGAATTGATACCGGATCTTTGGTAACTATCAATGGCCTTTCATCTGCAGTAACTCCATGCACATGCCCCTTGCGCACACCACCGCCAAATAACACCGCAGAGCACGAACCTGTAAAATGCCTGTGTAACCCATAATGCTTGGGCTCTTTTAATACATCCGACTTGGCACGCGATTGATCCGATGCATTACTACCCGGCACGCCTTCGATCATCATGTCTCTGCTGAATTCCGTTGCAAGCACAACAAGTGTTCGATCCAGCATCCCTCGTTTTTCAAGATCCAAAACAAGCTGGGCTATCGGCCTATCGATCTGCTGTTTCATATTCGTTAAAGTTGCATGGCCATTTTCATGAGTGTCCCAATGCAAGAAAGGAACATACTCGGTAGTAACCTCAATGAAGCGAGCGCCCGACTCAGCAAGTCGCCTAGCAAGCAGGCAACCCTGACCAAACCTACCTGTGTTGTAATTATCGTAAACTTCCTTGGGTTCGCGCTCGAGCTCGAAGGCCGTGCGCTCGGGTGAACTTAAAAGCCTATAGGCATTTTCCATGGATCGCACGATCGAATCACGATGGTAATCGCTGGTTTTATCACCAATGGGGCTGCGCTGAACCATTTCACGCCATCGAGCCATGCGTGCTTCAAAGCGTTGAGGCGTCATGCCCTTGGGCGGCCTGACAGAGTTCGCGGCTTCCATGGGGAATG
Organism: Planctomycetota bacterium; assembly: GCA_003671255.1. GTDB lineage: Bacteria > Planctomycetota > Planctomycetia > Gemmatales > Gemmataceae > UBA969. The sequence continues at coordinate 15,065 of QWPF01000058.1, forward strand.
GGATATTAAAGGGGCCATATTCACCACCCAGAAAGCCCGAAGTCGTGAACGCTTTCAGCTCTTCGGATTCGCCATGCCCTTCAAGTTTTTGACCGATGTTGATAAAAGCAGGAATCGCAGGGTTTCGTTGGCCAAGCACCTTTGCCATCCACGCACCGATATGGGGTGCAGCAACGGTTTGAGGTGGTACATACCCTGTATGCCAATGATATTGGTGCCTCGAATGCAAGATGGTACCAAGGTCAGGCATGCGATGAGAACGAACAATGGTTCCCCGATCCATCACCTTTGCGACATTTTCCAATCCTTGAGAAATGCGAACACCATCCACCACGGTTGGAATAG
>QWPF01000059.1 GCA_003671255.1 Planctomycetota bacterium
AAGATCACTTAAATTGATTTGCTGTAAATGGAAGTCCGCGTTCGAAGAGTCAAGCCGGGCAAGTGCAAGTAACCCATTTACCAAATTGGTCATCCGTTCAGCAGCTTTGAGAGAAACCTCGATGGTTTCTTGATACTCTTCGGGAGATCTTGGTTGAGAAAGTGCAAGTTCAGAAGCGGACCGGATTACAGTGAGTGGGGTGCGAAGTTCATGAGAGGCATCTGCGGTGAACTGCCTTTGTCTAGAAAAAGAAGCATCCAGTCGAGAAAACAAGCGATTCAGGACTTCCGCCAACCCTGCCAACTCTGAATCGATCTGATTAGGATCGAGCCTTTTACTCAGATCTTTTTCGGATAGCAGCTCCGCGGTAGCAGACATTTGAGTAATAGGGCGCACCATTCTGAAGGCAATTGCAAAAGAGACCCCAACACCCAAAACAAGAAAAGCAAGGCCGATCGCAATGAATTGAATGGCAATGTTTCGTAATTGAATGGTTTCGCGTCGAAGAGATTTTCCAACAATAATTTTGGATCCACTTGGACCAATCATGCGCACTTCCCTGAAGTTATTTTTCAGCATGACCAAAGTAGGTTGATTATTAAACTTCTCGGCCAAGCTCTGGGCTTCAGGATAACCAAGCGGCACAAATTCTTTTTTGATCAACATATCTTTGGAAGTCCTCACTAAGAAGTAGGTTTGATCATCGGGATTACCCTCACTGAGGAAGTTAGAATCTTGAGGTAATCTAAGTTCATCAAGCAACTGTTCTTTAGAACGGCGAGGCCTTGGAGGCGGAGGGGCGGTTCCATCGGGCCTTAAAGGTGGAGGTGGCATGAGCGTTGCTTCAATCCCCTGCTGGACAGGCGGAGGAAAAGAACGAAGCATCACATCGAGATACAACGCTGAGGCTTCAAGTCGGCGATCGACCTCCGTAAAGGTTGAACGCCATACCTGATAATAAAAAATGGACCCACTGCAAAGGATCACAGTGGCCAGCAGGGCGGAGTAAAAGAACTGTAGTTTCCAGCGTAGGGATTTAAACACTGATGATGTATCCCAGACCACGCCTAGTCTCGATGATATCTACTTCGAGTTTTTTCCTGATATTCGAAATATGAACATCCACCAGGTTACTCATTGAATCTTCGTTGGCATCATAAACATGTTCAAAGATATCAGAACGGCTCATGACTCTGTTCTTTTTCAGGACCAAGAGTTCGATGATTGAAAATTCCTTGGCAGTAAGTTCAACTTTGCGTCTACCAACATTGACAAGCTTTGAACCAAAATTTATGGTAACGCCCCGGATGGTGATGATGTTATCACCAGTACCCAAAGAACGCCTGATCAATGCCTGTAAACGCGCAAAAAGTTCTGCCATCGAAAAGGGTTTGGTCAGGTAATCATCTGCACCAAGGTTAAGCCCATCAATTCTGTTTGCAACTGTATCACGGGCACTCAGAATTAAGACCGGGGCTTTATACAATTTTCTAAACTTAGCGAGAAATTGAGTTCCATCCATCACGGGCATCATCATATCTAAAACAATGGCATCATATCTACTGATTGCGGCGCAAGAAAGGCCCTCGCTGCCATCCGTTGCTTCATCCACTGCATAGCCTTTTTCACGCAACGCCTTGGCAATAGTGCGCAAAAGATCCGGTTCATCTTCAACAACGAGAATTCTCATACTAAGATTCTACCAACAAATTTACTTGCTGCTATTTTTTGCGCGGGCGCGTTCGCGGGCACTTAACTCTTGCTTATCAGTAACTGGCAATTTGGTTTCCCAAAAAACCCCTTTTTGATGCCCTTGCTGCACATGATTCCAAAAGCTTAACTCAGGCCATTTACCTTTGCTTACCCCTTGGCTCAATGTTTCCTTTAACTGCAATGTTGAAACCTCACCTGTTTGAAACAGCACCTCGCCTTTCAACCCGAAGCTATCAGGCTGAACCACCAAAATCTGCGATTCCTTTTCAGCACCCATCACCAACTCTAATTCTTTTTGATCCCTGACTTTTACATAAATGAACTTGCCTAGAAACTCACTCGACCAAGCAATAGCTGATATCTTTTTTTCGAGATCCAAGGCATCACCGTTTGCAGTCGGATTAACAATTACAAGTGGCTGCTTATCACAACCAGCAACATTCAAAGCCAAACGCAAATCAGCAACATAGGGAACAGCAGAAACCTTTTCAACCTCTGAAGCCACACCAGGGTATTGCAACGCAATCTTAGTCATCCCCTCTGCCATGTTTTTAGGATTACCATAAACTTGACCGGTGCCTCGGGAAGCACGAGAAAGTCGCTGCTTGGCATCAGGCGAGAGAATACAGAAAACGGTATTTTCCGCATCGCCAGATCTGCCCACATTGAAGGTTTTTAAAAACGCAGCTTCTTCCTTGTTCTCGTAGCTAAGAAGTCGGATGCAGACAAATTTTCTGGAAGCAGCAACAACATCGGGATCAGACAAGAAACTCTTGTCCATCTCGGATTTTCCGGGTCACCAAGTACCAGAAACACCAGCACAATGAGGCGCAGCGGAAAGAAGCAAAATAGGAAGGCCGGTTCGTTGGGCTTCTTTCAAGCCTCCATCCAGAGAAGCAAACCATTGGATCTTGGAAGGCTTTTGCAGTTTGGAATCCATGTCAGGCCTGGGCTGGCTCTTTTTATCGGGTGCAGCACCATCTTTACCTTTATCAGCGCCGTCTTTACCCTTGCCATCTTTACCGTCTTTACCCTTGCCGTCTTTGCCGTCTTTACCCTTGCCATCTTTGCCGTCTTTGCCCTTACCATCTTTACCGTCTTTGCCATCCATTTTGCCAAGGCCTTTAGATGCTTCCGCTTTTTTGACTTGGCCCGCGGTGAGGATCTTGGTGAGCTTAGCTTTGACATCTTTTTCAAGGTCAGCAATTTGTTTTAACTGCTCTTCTGAAAGTTCGAGCGTATCTGCGATGTGAGGGGGCAAAACCTTGCCAATCTCGAATCCCATGGGTGGTCCTTTTTTATCGCCACCTGGCCCTTTTTTCTCATCTTTACCAGCATCTTTTCCGGGGCCACCTTTGCCATCTTGTGGTTGAGACCAAACACTTAAACCCATGAAACAAATCAAGCCAAGTGTTGCGATTCCAGCAAGGTATTTCTGCACGATAAGCCTCCGAAAAAAAAGGGGTGATTGATTCTGAGAATTACTTTAAGCAATCAAGATTAAGAGACCATTAAGATGGGAATGAATTTTGGAATATTCAAGAAAAAAGAAATGCCCCTGACTGGATTCGAACCAGTGACCGACGGATTAGAAATCCGTTGCTCTATCCAACTGAGCTACAAGGGCATGTAAAAAATCATTATATTCAATAAATGGCAGTTGCCCAAGGTGTTCCTTTACATCATTTTCGGATTCTCTTTACCATCCCAATGCCAAGTAAGGGATTGGACATTCTGAGTAGACAAAAAAGCGGCAGCCCCCATGAATCCCATGCCCGGTTCGAGATGTAAAACGGTCCAACGGCCAGCCTCGTTGGGGCAGCCATCGATGAATCTAATTCTGGGGGTTTCATTGCGCCCCAAAGAGACTTCAACGCGATCTAGCCCAAAACCTAGGCCATGACCATTAGCCTTTAAAAAGGCTTCTTTTCGGGTCCAAGCCTGAAAGAAGATGGATTGCATCTCGGGGCCTGGTTGTTGGGAAAGGGTATGGGATTCCCAAGGCGAAAAGAATCGTTCAGCAAGAAATAAGCTATTCTCGATCAACCTGACTTTTTCGACATCCACGCCAATTTCCACAGAATTCGAAAGGGCGATCAATCCTAAGCCATGCGAATGAGAAAGATTAAAATAAAGGCCCTGATGGCTTGCAAGAATGGGCTTACCCATGCCTGTACTTGCAAAAATGATATCTTGGGGCTCGCAGCCCAAATACCCTGCAAGAAAAATGCGAAGCACCGCCCTGCCAACAATCGCCTGCTCGCGAACTTCGAGCGAACGCATACGCATGGCACGATTTATTTCGTCTTTATGCAATAACTTTGATAATAATTCGACTTCTTTAGAAGGCCTGGAGGTATGAAAAGACCAAATATGAACGGTGCCCTGCTCAAGGGGGGTCAAATTATTGCTGATAGGCCAAGTAGGCTTAACGGGATTAGCCAAAGTAAGCCCCTTTTAAATCATTCAGCCTTTGCCCGAACAACCCTGCGTGCGCCAACTCGAACGATTAGTTCACCCTCAATAGTGATGACCTGATTTGGATCAATAATTTTAGTTTTATCAGGGCCAATCGTCACGCCACCGCCTTGGATTAATCTTCGTGCATCATTATTGCTTTTGGCAAAATCAAGGAATACCAGCAACTTGGTTACGGTGCACCCTGCAAGCTGAGTAGCGTTCAAAACAATCACTGGGATATCGGTAGGGTCCTGCCGTTGCGAAAAGCGTTTAATCCATTCCTCTGCAGCTTCGTTGGCAACACTATCGCCATGATAAAAACCAACAATATTCTTGCCCAGAGTTTTCTTGGCTTCAAGGGGGTGGGTTTTGGAAGCATCAAGAAGATCGTTAATTTGAAGAGAAGAAAGGTTGGTAAGCAGTGCAAACCATTCCTTCATAAGTTCATCAGGGATGCTCATGATCTTGGCAAATTGATCGTAGGAAGAATCACCCACGCCAACATAATTACCAAGGCTTTTGCCCATGCGTTTGATGCCATCCAAACCGCGAAGGATGGGAAGAGTAATGCAAACCTGAGGTTCTTGCCCCGCATTTTTTTGAAGATCGCGAGCAGCCATGAGGCTGAAAAGTTGTTCGCTGCCCCCAAGCTCAACATCGGCCCGAACCTCAACGCTATCATGCCCTTGCATGAGGGGATAAAGGCATTCATGAAGATAAATGGGGGTGCCTGCTTTATAGCGCTTGGTGAAGTCATCGCGCTCAAGCATTCGTTGAATGGTGGTGGTGCCCGCAAGGGAAAGAACATCTAGGAACCGATATTTCGAAAACCATTCGCCATTGTAACGAACTTCAGTTTTAGAAAGATCAATAACCTTCCCTACTTGAACGAGATAATCGAGGGCATTTTTAGCGACCTGCTCTTCGGTAAGCCGTTGCCTAGCCTGATCCCTGCCGCTGGGGTCGCCAACCAATGCGGTGTAATTTCCAATGATAAGAACAGCTTGGTGTCCGAGATCTTGGAAGAGTTTTAATTTTCGAAGCGGAACAGTATGGCCTAGGTGAACATCAATGCCTGTGGGATCAATACCATACTTAACACGAAGGGGTTTGTTAAGTGAGATGGAGCGATCGAGTTTGCGCAGGAACTCATCGGCGGGAGTAATTTGGTCGGTGCCGTTTTTGATCAATTCAAGTTGTTGAGCAGAGGAAATCAAAAGAAGCCTCTTAGTTAAGAAAGAAAGGGATCAGGAAATAAACTCGAAGGCATTTTCATGATGGGCTAAGTCAGGAGAGGAAGAGTTTTTTTTCCAAGCAATGGCAATAACATCAAACCTGAAAGAAAGCCCCTGAAGTTTGTAAGAACGAATAAAAGCTGCGGCTGCTCTTGAAAGCTTAATTTGCTTATCCCGACCCACAGACTCTGCAGCAGTTACAGTATGATCGCAAGATTTGGATCGAACTTCAACAAAAACTACGGTATCTTTAAACCGGGCAACAATATCGAGTTCGCCTGACTTGCAACTCCAGTTTCTTGCCAGGATAATGTATCCCTTCGAAGCAAGAACCTTGGCAGCAATACCCTCGGATTTATTCCCGAGCCATTTCCGCCAAGGTAGTATCCATTCGAGAAATCGCATGGGCATGCGAATCACCATGAATGAGAGTTACTTGGTTTTAGCTTTGGGAACATGTGGCTTGCGTTCTTTAAGGCGGGTAGCCTTACCAACCCTATCGCGCATGTAATAAAGTTTCGCTCTGCGAACCCTACCTGTTTTCTTAACTTCAACCTTGGCAACGCGAGGGGAAACCACAGGGAAAGTTCGTTCAACACCTTCGCCCTGAACAATTCTGCGCACGGTGAACATTTCACCCATGCCATAGCCTCGCTGGCTGATGACAAGACCGGTGAAAACCTGAATGCGTTCTTTCTGGCCTTCCAAAATTCGGAAGTGAACATCCACGGTATCACCGACTTCAAAAGCGGGGATAGAGCGTTTAAATTCTGATTTTTCAGAAAGATCTGCAACATGCTTTTTTGCCATGTCTTCGACGATCTGGAGGAGGCGGTTTTTCATGATAAAATTCCTTCGCAAACAAAGTTTTATTGAATCAAACCCTGACTTCGTAACTTAGACTGTTCTGCGCGCCAAGAAGCAATTGCGGCATGGTTGCCACCCAATAAAACTTCTGGCACTTCAGCCCCCCTGAAAACCCGAGGACGGGTATACTGGGGGTATTCGACAACACCGGGATCGTTATGAGTTTCTTCGGTAAGGCTTTCAGGATCTCCTAAAACGCCGGGCACCAAACGAATCACACTATCGATCAAAACCATTGCGGGGACTTCGCCGCCATTGCATATGAAGTCGCCTATCGAAATTTCGCGAGGCTTAAGGCCAATCCTGATTCTCTCATCGAAGCCTTCGTATCTGCCACATAACAGCAAAATCCTGCTATGTCCAGAAAGCTCTTCAACAAGTTTTTGGTTAAGCTTTTCCCCCGCAGGAGTAAGCATCACCAACAAACCAGGGTTCTCAACGACCTTCAAACGAACTTCTTCAACACAATCAAAAATCGGTTCGGGCATCATGACCATTCCTGGTCCGCCACCAAAAGGCCTGTCATCCACCTTCGAATGCTTGCCCTTGGCCCAATCCCTAATATTCCAAAGGTTGATGGAAACCTTTTCTGTCTGAATCGCCAATTTCAAAAGGCTCTGAGACAGATATCCTTGAAATAAATCAGGAAACAAGGTCAACACATCAAACCGCATGGTTTTAGGAACCAGCGCTTGCTGCTGCCTCAGCCTTCTCGAACTTTTCCATGTACTTTTCGAGAAAGATTGCAACATGATCAGAAGGCTGTGCGCCAACGCTCAGCCAATACTTGATTCTTGTAGGTTTTAGGATTACCCGCGATTCCTTGATTTTAACCGAAGGATCGTAGGTGCCTAAAATTTCGAGCACATCACCATCGCGTGCCCTGCGTTTATCAATGGCAACAATGCGGTAAAAATGCCTGCCATGTCTGCCAAACTGTTTCATTCTAATGCTAACTGCCATGCTTCTTCCTTTCCAAAGGTATGCCAATTTTTTATTTTATGAAAGTTTGAGGCAGAAACCCACTACCTTTCCTCATTCATTTTAAGAAACTAGCGTTTTTTATTATTTTTTCTCTCTTTAGCCCGTTCCTTAGGTGTTTTTCTATGACCTGTGTCGCCCTTTGTCTTAAGTTTTGCACCAGGCTGAAATGCACCCATCTTACCCATCCCCGAAACCATCTTAATTCTTTCCCAAACACTCATCTTCGACATGGCCCGCATTAAGTTGCGAACCTGCTCGAATTGATTCAGAAACTGTTTCACATCATGGGGTTGCGTTCCGCTACCCGCTGCCACCCTGCGCCTTCGATTTTGATCCAAAACATCGGGATTAGCCCGCTCTTCACGAGTCATCGAATCCAACATCCCTTTGATTCTTCGGAACGCCGCTTCAGGGTCTTCACCCGCAGGTACCATATCCGACATACCGGGCATGGAACCGATCAGGTCCTTCATCGACCCCATTTTGGCAATTTGTTCAAATTGTTTTCTAAAATCGTTAAGATTGAAGTCGCCTTCGCGCAATTTCTTCTGTTGCTCTTCCAATTCTTCCTTGGAAATATCCGACTGCACTTTGCTGACTTTTTCAACCAACGACATGATGTCGCCTTGGCCCAAGATCCGCTGCGCCATGCCTTCAGGCCGAAACTCTTCCAACTTATCAAGCTTTTCACCCACCCCGATAAACTTGATCGGGACCTTGGTAACTTCCTTGATGGAGAGCGCTGCACCGCCCCGGGCATCACCATCCAGTTTGGTAAGGATCACGCCATTTAATTCTAAAGCCTCGTTGAATGCTGCTGCACTATTGACCGCATCTTGGCCAGTCATGGCATCGCATACCAGATAAACTTGATCTGGTTTAGCTTGTTTATCAATCTGCTTAAGCTCATCCATCGGCATTTCAGCGATATGCAAACGGCCTGCAGTATCGAGAATTACCGTATCAATAAGGGTTCGCTTGGCGTAGGCGATGGCATTAACGCAAACCTGAACAGGTGTTGGCGCAGGCTTGCCAGGTTCTGCAACTTCAGAATAAACAGGCACTTGAATCTGCTCGCCCAAAACGCGTAATTGCTCGACAGCGGCAGGCCTTTGCAAATCTGCTGCAACCAATAATACCTTGCGCCCTTTGCCTTTTAGGGTCAGCGCAAGTTTGCCTGCGGTGGTGGTTTTTCCCTGCCCTTGAAGGCCACAAAGCATGATAATCGTGGGGCGATCCTTGGCAAAAGGAATCGAAGTGTCTACAGGCCCCATGAGCAAAACAAGTTCATCGTAAACGAATTTTACAATTTGTTCGCTAGGGTCTAAACTGCGAAGAACTTCTTGGCCGATTGATTTTTCGGTGATGCGATTAATAAAGTTTTCGGCAGCGGTAAAGTTCACATCGGCATCGAGAAGAACGATGCGGATAGCTTCCATCGCCTCGCGGATGTTCGCCTCAGAAAGGCGCCCTTTTCCACGCAGGGTTTTTAAAGCTGCGGCCAAACCTTTGCGTAAACCATCAAACATAGGTGTCTCAAAAAAAATCGAATGCGCAAAAATTACGCTAGAACACTCTCTTTTATTATAAAAGAATGGCCTTCAGGTGCAACCTTTCGTTTAAAAACTCACACTTTTAAGCCGATTCCCTGCTTTTATAATAAAGGGATTGTAACCATTATTACACCTACATGAACAAAAGTACACATAATAATCATTGCTTTATTTTTTAAAATCATTGACAGAACGAGCCCCAAAAGTTTAACTTATATTCTTGGCCTCTTCTCTGTTCCGGCCCCGCTAATACAGTCAAATGTGTTAGCGGGGTTTTTTTATTCCCCCTTATTTACTCTCACACGCTTCTACCTTAAACTACATTCGACCTTATTCCCAATTCCTATGCACCATCAATCATGACACCTTTAAACCGAATTTTAGAAACCGAAGTGATGGACACCCTCGAGGAAGCTTTCGAATACGATTCCATGGATCACTCTCAAGTGAACGAAGTTTTTTCCACCGACTTCTTTGCTGCAAGAATCCCAAACGATGGCTCCCAAATCTTGGATGTTGGTACAGGCACTGCCCAAATCCCCATCGTAATATGCAAACGCAACAGCCATCTAAAGATTACCGCAATCGATCTCGCAGATTCCATGATTGAATTAGGGAACAAAAACATCAATGCTGCAGGCCTTGAAGATTCCATCACTCTTGCCAAAGTTGATTCCAAATCAATGCCCTACCCTGATGAATCTTTTGATCAAGTCATCTCCAACAGCATCATCCATCACATTCCAAATCCTGTTGCATGCTTTAAAGAAATGATCCGGGTCACAAAAAAAGGCGGGCTACTATTTATCCGAGATCTGCTTCGCCCCATGTTCGAAACCGAACTCCTGACCATTGTCAAATTGCACGCAGGCGATGCCACGCCTAAACAAAAACAACTGTTTACCGATTCGCTTCACGCTTCGCTATCTCTTACGGAAGTTCGGGAAATCGTAAAACCATTCGGGTTTGATGCATCTTGCGTAATTCAGTCTTCCAATAGGCATTGGACCTTCACCGGCAGGAAAACTTGAAAGGCTCGAAATGCAAAGTTTGATACAAATCGGGCATGGGATGATGTTCACCTTGGAAGCTATTTTTCAGCTTCCAACTGCATTCAAAGTTCCGCAAGAGTTACTTAGGCAGACCCATAAAACCTTGATGGGCGCCCTCCCTCTTGCGATAATTGCAGGGCTTGCAATCGGAGTTGTTGTTTGGATTCATTTGCGCGATGCCTTGGTAAATGTCGCAGGGCCCTCTGCAATGGCATACCTGCCCCAGGCCTTGGCGCTGGCAGTGGTAGTTGAATTTGCACCCTTATGCTCTGCGCTTATCCTTGCAGGAAGATCGGGAGCAAGCCTTGCTGCAGAAATTGGCTCGATGAAACAAACGGAACAAATTGACGCCCTTACGCTTTTGGGAATTAGGCCGATGCAGGCATTGATAGCGCCCAGAATTTTAGCATGTGTAATCTCACTTCCCATCCTTACCGTGTTCACCGCATACTTGGCGATTTACTCAGGATTTCTAACAGAATCACTTACCGGTTCGATGAGTTTTTCCCAATATCAGAGCGAAGTGTTAAGAGTACTAACCTTACGAGAATCCCTTCCTGCGTTGGGGAAAACCTTCTTTTGCGGACTCGCAATCGGTATTTCGGGTTGCTACTACGGCATGGAAACCGAAGGCGGAACCGAAGGCGTAGGCAAAGCTGCAACCCAAGGCGTTGTCTGCTCCATCATTTCGGTTCTTATTCTGAATGTGTTTCTCGTCAAAACCATCCAGTTCTTTTTCAACTAGTGATTTGCAACAATCACAAAGTCCAACCTTTTCGATATTCCCTGAACAGGAATTTGTCTGCGTCTTTGTTCCCCGTAGTGCCTTTGGCATCGTCCCAACTTATTTTCGCACCACTGCGAAGCGAGACATTACCCAGCAAAACGGTTTCTGCAAGCGCACCACTGTAATCAAAATTACAAGTAGTCACTTTCTTATTTTTTATCGCATCAACCCATTCCTGATGATGGCCTATTGAATTAGGAATGGTGGCAGGTGGTGCGGTAAAGCCCTTAAACTTATCTTCGGGCATAAGTTTATACTTCGAGTAGTCTGCGATCAACTGGCCTTTGGTTCCCTCGAAAAGAACTCCCGAAGCAAAACCATGGTAAGGCTCATTATGATCCCAACCCGGCCCCTTCACGCCATTATACCAAGTAAGATGCACCGCTGATTTATTACCTCTTTTAGGATAGTGATAATCCGCTTTGACAAGATCTGGAACAGTTTGATCACCTGCTTGAATCCTTTTCGAAATCGCCTCAACCGTAAGCGGTTTTCGCAAATCAAGAGACCAATGCACAAGATCCATGTAATGGCATGCCATGTCTGCAAACACTCCGCCACCAAACTCCCAGAAATATCTCCAGTTGAAGTGCGTAAAGGCAGGATCATAAGGCCGGTGGGCAACAGGCCCAAGCCAAAGATCGTAATCAAACCCAGCAGGCACTGTTACAGGGGTCTTGGAAAGGGTTCGAATATTGGGAAGAGAATTGACCCATACCTGAACTCTACTAATATCACCCAATACGCCTGCTTGTATAATTTCAACAACTCTGCGGTAATTATTTCCCGCATGAATTTGCGTTCCCATTTGGGTGACTAGCCCTTTTTCGTTTGCAATTTTTACCATCTTTCGAACCTCGAGCACCGAATGGGCCAAGGGCTTTTCGCAATAAACAGGTCTGCCCGATTGCATCACAGCTATGGCCTGCACGGCATGCACATGATCAGGTGTGCTAACCACGATAGCGTCAAGCTCTTTGAGGTCGATCAATTTTCGATAGTCTTGGAAAAACTTAGCCTTGGGATGGGCACTTCTTGCCTTCGCTGCGTTGTTTTCATCCACATCGCATAGGGCAACTATATTTTCACTTAAAACCCCCGCTAGATTAGATGCCCCTTTTCCAGATAAACCGATCAATCCTATATTTAGCTTTGGCTTATTTTCCTGCGCCCTGATGATGCCCGGAGCTACCATCAAGCCTGCAGCAAGTGTGGAACTTTTCTTAATAAAACTTCGGCGCTGTTCTCGGATATTCATTATTAACTCCTGCAAATCATCAGGAAAGAAGGTGGGTAATAAACACTTGTTTTTCTACCTTCGCACAGTTTTTCTACCCCGTCAACCGGGTAATTGGAACCAAAATTTGGTAAATGTATCTCAATAACACCCAGAAAGCTTGCATGAATCAGGTTTTAACCCTATTATAACTTCTAACTATGAATCGAAAATTACTACTTCTTGAGCTTCTCCTTATTCTTCCCCTTGCGGGATGAACCGGGGATTTTTCTCGAAATTGATTACAACACACACGAGAATGATAACCCCGGAGCCAAAAGGTTCCGGTTTTTTTTTGTCGGGAGTTTTTTATGAGCCAGGATAAGATCATCATTTTTGACACCACTCTTCGCGATGGCGAGCAATCGCCAGGCGCTAGCATGAACCTCGCTGAGAAACTTGAAGTGGGAATGGCTCTTCGCGACCTAGGCGTGGATGTCATCGAAGCTGGGTTCCCTATTGCATCACCAGGGGATTTCGAATCCGTCCGGGAAATAGCCAGGCAAATTCATGGCCCCATCATCTGCGGTCTCGCCCGCTGCAATAACCCAGACATCGATCGTGCTTGGGAAGCCCTCAAAGATAATCCCAAACCTCGCATCCATGTTTTCCTTGCTACCAGTGCCATTCATCGCGAATTCAAACTTCGCATGGCCAAGGAAGAAATCGTACGCAGGGCTGTCGATGGTATTAAAAGAGCTAAAAGCTACTTGAATGATGTAGAATTTAGCCCCGAAGACGCTGCCCGAACCGAACTCGACTTCCTTACGGAAGTGGTTGAAAAAGCAATCGAGGCCGGCGCTACAACGATTAATATTCCCGATACCGTGGGATACGCAATGCCCGAGCAATACGCCAAGGTGATAGCTCACCTGAAAAAAAATGTCCGGGGTATTGAAAAAGCTATTCTGAGTGTGCATTGCCATGATGATCTCGGCCTTGCGGTTGCGAATAGCCTTGCTGCAGTTTTAGAAGGTGCCCGACAAATCGAATGCACCATCAATGGTATTGGTGAACGAGCTGGAAACTGCGCCCTCGAAGAAGTCGTGATGGCTATCAAAACCCGTCAGGACTACTTCAAGCTGGAAACCAACATCAACACCAAAAAAATATTCTCCACCAGCAAGCTCGTTTCCCATGTAACGGGAATTCAAGTACAACGCAACAAAGCAATCGTTGGGCAAAACGCATTCGCTCATGAAGCAGGCATTCATCAAGATGGCATGCTCAAAGAGCGATCCACTTACGAAATCATGAACCCAGTTGATATCGGCTTGGCTCAAACCGATTTGGTGCTTGGTAAACACAGTGGCAGACATGCCTTAAAGCAAAGAGTGCAAGAGTTGGGTTACCACCTTGATGAGGCCCAGTTCCAAAGGCTTTTCGAAGATTTCAAAATCCTCGCAGACCGTAAAAAAGTCATTTATGATGCCGACATCGAAGCACTAGCCGAAGCCAAAATCCACACAGACCCCACCATTTGGACTTTGGAAGCAGTCACTTGCAATGCGGGCACAGGTACCATTCCTTCCGCAGTTGTTGCCCTTTGGCATAAAGATGGCCATATTGTTCGAGATGCTTGCATTGGGGATGGCCCGGTTGATGCAGTTTTTAAAGTTATTTCAAAACTTACAGGGGTGAATGTAACCCTGAAAGATTATCGATTAAGAAATGTCACCGTCGGTGAAGATGCGCAAGGCGAAGCTCAAATCGAAGCATTATTTGAAGGCAAGGTATTAAATGGCAGGGCTGTCAGCACCGATGTTATTGAAGCCAGTGCTGTCGCATTTCTTCAGGTAATCAATCGGGTACTCATGAGGCAGGCTCATGGCGACCGGATCAAACCAACCGAAAATCTCCCCCAGTAAAAATTACTGCAGGGGTACAAGTTTTAAACTAAAAGGTACTTCAACAGTGGTTGGAGTTCCGCCTTCGTATAGTATTTTGAAGGGTGCCTTCGAGCTTTGCTGGATAAGTGACATTGATACTTCTTTTGGTACCTGCAGGACCAACTTGCATGCTGGTGGAGGAAGAATTGGGTACCAAAGCTTTGCCCTCTGCATCAAGTATTTTAAACCCACCCAGATTTGTTGGGGCGGCCCGCCCAATAATATTAAACTGACCATTTTGTATGATGATGTTGTTTTGAATGCCGATGTTTCCTAATTGAATCCGATTGTTTTGAACATTTGCAGCAAGAGCATCAGCGGGAAGATCATATTCAAAACGCAGGGAATGAAAGCCTTTGGCATCTTTGCCACATTCATTAATTTTAAGCCATGCACCTGATTTACCTTCGATCTTTTTTCCAACCTCTTTCTCAATATTGGTAATTTCAAAAATTGCCTTTGAATCGTCCAACACTTGTAAAACAAGCTTTCCTTCAAGAATTTGAATGCTCTTGGATTCTTTTTGTGCCTTGGTGAAATAAATCGAAACTTTAGAATCAATTGCACCTGGGTTTCCTTCTTGGCCTATTGCTTGAATAGGCCGAGCGATGATCCTGCCTGGTATAGGCGGGGCAGCTATATCATTACGCACAACATTGGTGTCTTGTTCCAAGATTTGGCCAGATTCATCCATGGCCTTAGTTATGTTGACTGAAGTGATCGCCTGCAATTTCAATCGGGGTTCAGGAGTAACTTCCAAACCAATGAGGATGTGCTTTGCATCGGGTTTCCCAAATACACTTTCTGCGTTCTTCAACAAACGAACTCGAAAGGCAGACTTGTTATCCGTTGGTAAAAATTCAACATTGCCTTCTTTAAGAGTGATCACATTATCTTTGGCACGGGTAACAGCCTGCGCATCCTGCTCCAACCCAATCACTACCTGCCCAAAAATCTGCCCAAGACCCGGAGGCAATACTGGTTGGGGTAAAACTACGGGAGGGGCAACTGGCTTGGCTTTCTCCTGAGGTACGAATAAAACCCGAACATCCTGCGTCCTCGTATCTTTGTTTACACCCTTCTTTGGCTGAATCTTGGGCTCTTCCACTTCTTTTTCAGGAACCGCTGGCACAAGCTTTGGCACCGCCCCCGGAAATATATTTACCTTGGGAAATTCAACCTTGATCGGATTCCCCCGAGCGCCCTGCAAGCCTGCTACTTCTACCAGATTTGCCTTCACCGATATCGTTTGCAGAGCTTCCCAAAAAGAAGCATCCTTCATTTCTACCGTAATCTTTTTTGTTTCAAGCGCACGGCTTTTATCTTCCAACACGATCCGATAACCCGATTGCTTCACCAAATCTGCTATCACTTCTGGTACAGGGGCATCCACATGCTTCATGGTAATTTTTTTGGGATCAATCAACCTCTTATTATAAGATTCTGTCTCAATCTTTTTGATCAGCGATTCCGTCCTGCGC
>QWPF01000006.1 GCA_003671255.1 Planctomycetota bacterium
AGAAGGCCAAGGGTGCTGATGAGATCAAGCCCTGCGGTGGGTTCATCAAAAATTAATACGGGCGGGTCGTGAATGAGTGCCCTAGCGAGAGAAACTTTTTGCCTAGTGCCTGTGCTTAGCTTGGCACCAAGTCTATTGCGATACATTTCAAGGCCCAATATTGCAAATAGGTTGGCAGTGCGGTCTCTGATAGTTTTATCGTCAACACCATGTAATCTGCCATGGTATTGCAGAAGTTCTTCAGGGCTTAAGCGGTCATAGATTCCAGTACCTGCGGAAACGAAACCTAGATTTTTGCGAACATCATCGGGATGGGTGGAGACATCAAAGCCAGCAATTTTAGCGGTACCGGATGAAGGAGTAAGAAGGGTGCACAGAATGCGCATGGTGGTGGTTTTGCCTGCACCATTTGGACCTAATAGCCCGACCACTTCGCCTTTTTCGATTTTGAAGGTTAATGAATCAACTGCTTTGAAAGGGATATCACTTCCCGTTATGAAAAATTCTTTTGTTAGGTTTTCAGCTTCAATCATGTTTTGATCGCTGTTTGGGAGTAATGAAAAGCATCGAATAAAAGGTTGTAATTACAGTGGGCTTTTATCTTGTTTAAGGACGCCAGCGACGAATACTTTTTCCGCCCTACCTTTTACTTTCCAACCAGCAAAGGGGCAGTTCCTGCTTTTGGATTTGAACTTGTTTGGATCAATGGTCCATTCCACATCTGGATCGATGATGGTGACATCGGCCCACGCATTTGTTTTAAGAGTACCCCTGTCGATCCCCAAAACTTTTGCAGGATTGATAGTCATCTTTTCGATCATGTGGCTCCAAGTTAATACGCCTGGAATTATAAGCGCTTGAATGCAAATGGGAAGAAAGGTTTCAAGACCGATGATGCCATTTGGTGCCTGATCGAGTTCGCGCATTTTCTTTTCAGGAGCATGTGGCGCATGATCGGTTGCTAGAACTTCCAAGGTGTTATCTTTGAGCCCCACTAAAATTGCATCAATATCAATTTGGGTGCGCAATGGCGGAGACATCTTGTAGTTGCTATCGAATGTGCGAAGGCATTTATCTGTAAGGGTGAAATGATGCGGGCAAGCTTCGCCGCTGGCTTTGACTCCCCTGCTCTTTCCCTGCCTGATCAGTTCTACTCCGCCCTTTGAGGAAATATGAAGAATATGGACCTTTGCACCTGTAAGTTCTGCAAGTGCGATTTCACGGTAGATCATAACTTCTTCGGCAGCGGCAGGCATACCGCGTAAACCCAGGCGCATGCTTTCGAATCCTTCGTTCATCACGCCGCCCTTGGTAAGATCCAGATCTTCCGAATGGCTGAGTACGGTTTTGTCGAACCCCTTGCAATATTCCATGGCTCTGCGCATGATTTCAGCGCTGACAACGGGAGTGCCATCATCAGTGAATGCAACAGCGCCACCGTTCACTAGGCCGCCGATCTCTGCGAGCTCTTTGCCTTCGCGCCCTTTGGTAATGGCACCAATAGGAAAGACATTGGCGTATCCTGCTCGCTTTGCTTGAAGGATGACAAATTCTGCGGAAGCTTGAGTGTCGATTGCGGGTTCTGTGTTTGGCATGCAAGCCACCGAGGTGACGCCTCCAACGATTGCCGAATGAGCACCTGTTGCGATGGTTTCGTCTTCTTCGCGCCCGGGTTCGCGGAGATGAACATGCATGTCGATAAGGCCTGGGGTAACAATCATGCCTTTGGCATCAATGATCTGGCTGGGGTTAGAAGCGAGGTTGGGCCCGATGCCAAGAATTTTCTCGCCTTGGATCCAGAGGTCTGCAATTTGATCAATGTTTTGGGAAGGATCGATAACTCTGCCAGATCGGATGAGAATGGTGTTCATAGATGGATTTCCTGCAATGCAAGTACGAATGAAGTCATGTAGGTGTTATATGATGTGATTGGTGATGTGGGTTGGGAAGTTTTGAGGAATATCGGGTTGAAAGGCACATTTTTTGAGAAGGAAGGGGGAAAGCCGAGCTGGCATATGTAAGGTACAAATGTATACTATCGCTATGGAGGTCGAACCATGGCTGCTTCTTTGCTTAATCATTCTTGGTATTCGTTGCTTCAAGGTGTTTCCAGCCCGGAACATTTGATATCAGAGGCAGCCCGCCTTGGATATCAATCTCTCGCTCTGACCGATACCAATAATCTTCTGGGCGCAGTTGCATTTCATGACCTAGCGCTAAGCCATGGCATCAAGCCAATTCTGGGTTCTGTGTTGCGAACGCGGACTCAATCGGTTGTTGCGCTTATTCAAAATCGTGCGGGTTATCGAAGTCTGTGCTGTATTCTCAGCAGGTTAAACTTGAATGATGATGCCAATCTGGGCGAACTATTGCTGCAATTCAATCAAGGGTTGCACCTATTGGTTGATACTCCAGAGCTTTTGGAATTGTTGCATCGTGTTTATGCATCAAGAGTGTGGGCTGGGATTAATCGTTCGGGGCGCAGGCGTTCAGTTTCTTCTCGGCAGCGCAAATTGCTTGAGTGTGCTGATCGATTGCGTGTATCTCCAGTCGCCCTGCATGGTTGTTATTTTGCCCAACCAGGATTATTGGAGTTGTACCGTGTTGTTCGAGCTATTCGCGAGTGCACCCTATTGCAACGATTAAGAGATGATCATGTTGGTTTAGAAAGTCATTTGCTTCCCTTAGATGAGTTTCACGAATTATTTTGCGACATACCAGAAGCGTTAACCAATGCCAGTCTACTTGCAGGAACTCTTGAGGTCGATGTTCTGCCTCATGAACTTATTCTTCCAGAACCTTTAGATTCGCGTGGTATGGAATCTGTGGTGCATTTAAGAGCCTTGTGTGTTGAAGGAATGCACCTGCGTAGATTGTATAAAAATGAAGATGCGGAACTGAGATTAGAGGAAGAGTTGAAGATCATTCATGCACGCAGTCTGGATGGTTACTTTCTTACAGTGAATGAGATTACTAGGTTGGCACGCTCTGATGGTCATACCCCTGCCCTTCGTGGCTCTGCAGGTAATTCTTTGGTTTGTTATTTGCTTGGTATTACCGATGTTGATCCCCTGCGACACAATCTTGTGTTCGAGCGTTTTTTGCACATGGGGCGTGTTGATCTACCCGACATTGATCTCGACTTCGATTGGAAAATCCGTGATGCGTTGATTGAGCATGTGCTTGAACAAAGGGGCAGGCAATATGCAGCAAGGATCAGTTCGCATTTGTTTCTTCAACCCAGATCGGCGTTGCGTGAATCCGCGAAGGTGCATGGGCTTTCGGAAGAACAAATCAGTGTGATGGGCCCGGAGATGGAAAAGCGTTTAGAGCCTTATATAGCCGGGGGAAAAGGGGAACTAGCACCACCTCATTATTCTAGTTGCCCATTGGGGCCATTGCAGTGGAAGCAGATGTTTCGTCATGCCCGATTGTTGGTGGGAAGGCCGCATCACTTGTCGATTCATCCTGGTGGAATAGTGATCACGCCAAATCCGATCGAGGAATATGCACCTTTGCAGTGGTCGCGCAAAGGTGTGGTGATAACCCAGTACGAAAAAGATGCAGTCGAGAAAATCGGGTTGGTGAAGATTGACCTTCTGGGTAATCGGGCACTTGCGACTGTAGATGAAGCTTCCAGACTTGCGGGAGAAAGAATATTGCCTCATGCAGATATGCCTGAAGAGGATCCAAAAGTTGGTGAACTGCTTCTGCGTGGTGATACCCTCGGTGTTAACCAGATGGAATCACCCGGCATGAGGCATCTACTGGTACAGATGCAGGCGCATAGTCTGGATGATGTGATACAGTCGCTGGCATTGATTCGCCCGGGAGCTGCATCAATTGGCATGAAGGAAAGATTTATTCGCAGGCGCAGGGGGATTGAGAAACCAGTAAGCATCGAGCCCGCCCTTGCAAAATTATTGGGCGATACCCAGTTGATGCTGCTTTACGAGGATGATTCGTTGAGGTTGTTAAAGGCGCTTGCACAACTTTCGCCTTCCGATGCCGATGCTTTTCGTAAGAAGGTTACCAAGTGGGAGACCGAAGAACAGTATAAGGCTTTGGCTATTGAGTTCTTCACTTTGTGTGAAGGGTCTGGTGTTTCGAAGCAGGCACTTTCAGACCTATGGTTGCAATTGTCCAAGTTCAACCGCTATTCATTTTGTAAAAGTCATGCGGTTAGTTACGGCATCATTGCTTGGAAAGCTGTTTGGCTGAAGGCTTATCACCCGCGTGAATTTTGGACTGCAGCACTGAACAATAACCAAGGTACCTACCCCAGGCATGTGTACATCGAGGCAATTCGCAGAGCGGGCATTCCTTTGTTTGCACCTTGTGTCAATCGTTCCCGTGGTGATTTCAGTCTCGAAGAAAATGGTATTCGTGTTGGTCTTGATGCGATTGCAGGCTTGACTCAGAATTTGAAGTTGTTGTTGTACGAAGAAAGAGCCCACAATGGGCCTTACACCAGTCTTTCTGAACTGATCACCCGATTGCAACCCGGTGCGGAAACCCTTGCGCTTTTGATTCAGTCTGGTGCTTGTGATTGTTTTGGCCTGCCCAGACCTGTGCTTTATCTTCAAGCAGAATCGGAGTTAAGGCGAAGTTCGCAAGAACTTTTTACACCCCGTATTCCCGATCGTTGGGCCCCTGTGCAGGTTTCAAAGTTGCATAAAGCCCGTGATGAATGGCAAACTCTCGGCTTTACATTGGAAATGCCCCTGATCGCAATGCTTCGTTCAAGTAGTGAATATACTATGCCTGTTGGATTCGGGAATATTACAAGTTGTGATGATTTTTCTCGAAGTGTTGGCAAGAAAATCACAATTGAAGGAACCGTAGCTACCGCAAGGCGAACAACAACAGAATCCGGAAAGCCAATGCAATTTATTTCTTTGGAAGATGAGACGGGGCTTGCAGATGTTGTTTTATTTCCTGGAAATTGTAATCCGATTGCGCATCTTTCTCTTGGGCCTTATGTTGTCCAAGGAATCGTGGAAGAACATCATGGCGTTGCAGTGCTTGCAGCCACTAAGATAAGTAGTACGCAGGGTAAAGTAGCTTTGCAAGCACAAGAGTATTCCGGAGGGTTTTCTTGAAAGAATCTGGAGAGCAAAAAACATTGTCTGCCCGTTGGGTTGTTCCCATTGATGGCCCGCCATTGGAATGGGGGCAGGTTCACATTGAAGGTGAAAAAATAACAGGGGTCTCGAAGGCGGGTACCATTGAGGTTGATGAAAATCTGGGCGAGGTTATTCTTCTACCGGGGTTGGTGAATGCCCACACGCACCTTGATTTGACTGGATTTCCCCAAGAGGGAAAAAACGGGAGTAATTTTCTTGATTGGATCGATTCGGTAATTGCCCATCGGATGTCGACAACACCTGAGCAAATGCAAGAGCATATTCAAAAAGGAATTGATCAATCCTTGAAGGCAGGAGTTTGTTTAGTAGGGGATATATCCTCGGGGGGATCGTCTTGGAATTTGCTTTCCAAAAGCAAACTAGGTGGAGTGGTCTATTTCGAATTGTTGGGGTTGAAGAGAGATCGGGCCCAAATGGCCCTCGAAGCATTTTTAAGCTGGATAGAGCGTATCAAGCCCCATGACAATCTTTCGCCCGGGGTTAGTCCGCATGCGCCTTACAGTGTTCGCATCGAATTATTGAATTTTGCGATAGAGCAGGAATTACCTTTGCAAATGCACCTAGCGGAAACTTTACTCGAACTCGAGTTGATTAAAACTAGGAAGGGTTCTTTTGCAGATTGGTTGATAGCCAAGAATGTTTATGATGAATCAGGCATGGCTCCTTCGATGCGAAATATACTGCAGTTATTAGATCGGAACTCTCAAAGTGTATTGGTTCATGGAACATTCCTTGATGAATTTCTAGAGAAGAAAAGGCAGTTGGTGTATTGCCCGCGCACTCATGACTTTTTCAACTCTTCACCCCATCCGTTGCCCCAAATGCTATCTGCGGGTTGGAAAGTAGCCTTAGGTACCGATGGACTTTCTTCAAATCCTGATCTTGATGTGCTTGGTGAGGCAAGATTTGTCAGAAATAAATTCCCTCAAGTTTCTTCAGAACAAATTCTGGGAATGATCACTATTAACGGAGCTGGTCTTTTGCGTATGGATAGGAAAAATGGTACCCTTGCGCGTGGGAAGTATGCCAACTTTTGCTGCTTTCCCATCGACCTTGTTGCACCTTTTGATCCGTTGGAAAATCTTCTTTTGGGAAATCAAAGTTGTTCACGGGTGATGATTCATGGTAAATGGATGTAAGGTATTTCTTTTTGTTATTAAACTTCTGTGTGGAATTTATATTGTTGAACTTTATTGAAGGTAAACTTTTAGAGTTGGAGCTTTAATGCCTTTAGGCTATTTAACCTTGGTTTTGCATGCGCATCTCCCATTTGTTCGCCATCCTGAATTTGAAGACTTTTTAGAAGAAGATTGGCTCTATGAAGCCATTGCTGAAACTTACATCCCCTTGCTTGAAGTGTTTGATAACTTGGAAAGAGATGGGGTTCAATGGCGCTTGACCATGTCCATAACCCCGACTCTTGCAGCCATGCTCGAAGACCAGTTGCTTTCCCAACGCTTTGTTCGATACATCAACAATTTAATTGTGCTTGCTAAAAAAGAGGTGGAGCGCACCCGCTGGGAACCCGAATTTTACAAACTTGCGAAAATGTACCTCGCACAGTTTGAGATGATTCTTGATCGGTTTGAAAACCGCCATAAAGGTAATCTTCTTCATTCTTTCAAAAAACATTTTGATTCAGGGAAACTCGAACTTATTACTTCTGCAGCAACTCATGGGTTCTTACCGTTGCTGAGTTCGAATCCTAGTGCAGTTCGTGCCCAAATCGAAATTGGTGTGAAAGAATTTGAAAGGCACTTTGGAAGAAAGCCAAAAGGGATCTGGCTCCCCGAGTGTGGCTATATTGAAGGCCTTGAAAAAGTTCTAGAAGCGTGTGGTGTTTCTTATTTTTTTACTGACACCCATGGCGTTTTGTTTGCAGAGCCACGCCCCACTTATGGTATTTATGCGCCTATTCAATGTACTGGTTCATCTGTTTTTGCATTTGGAAGAGATACCGAACCCAGCAAACAAGTTTGGAGTGCCCTAGAGGGATATCCAGGAGATTACACTTACAGAGAATTTTACCACGATATCGGTTTTGATCTCGATTTTGAATATCTTAGGCCGCATTTGCATCAAATTGGTATCCGTACCATGACCGGAATCAAATACTTTCGAATTACTGGAAGATCAGGTGAAAAGAAACCATATCATCCAGAGCACGCCACTGAAAAGGCAGCAGAACATGCTGGTAATTTTTTGTTCAATCGTGAAAAGCAGGTTGAGTGGCTTAGCGGTGCAATGAGGGATCGCCCTGCTTTGATTGTTGCACCTTACGATGCGGAACTTTTTGGGCATTGGTGGTTTGAAGGCCCACAATGGCTTGATTTTCTCTTTCGTAAAATGCATTATGATCAGCAAACAGTGAAGTGTATCACCGTTCCCGAATATCTTGAAAAACACCCCAACATTCAGAACTCTAGACCGGTTTTTTCTAGTTGGGGGAACAATGGTTATAGTGAAGTTTGGCTTGAAGCTTCAAACGATTGGATTTACATGCATCTTCATGCTTGTGCTGATCGCATGGAAGAACTCGCATCCAATAACCTTTCTCCTGATGCCCTTAACTTACGGGCACTCAATCAGGCCCTAAGAGAATTGTTGCTAGCGCAATCGAGTGATTGGGCTTTTATTATCAAAGCAGGCACCACTGTTGATTATGCAGTTAACCGTACAAGGATGCACATCTTGAATTTCCTTCATTTGTATGAGCAGATAATTGATAAAAAGATTGATGAACCTTGGCTTGCTGAAGTGGAATCTAGGCACAATTTATTTCCAAATATTGATTACCGTGTTTTCTCTTCCGTCAATTACCAATACGGCGGTAATTAAAGCGTTTTAC
Source organism: Planctomycetota bacterium (assembly GCA_003671255.1). Taxonomy (GTDB): domain Bacteria; phylum Planctomycetota; class Planctomycetia; order Gemmatales; family Gemmataceae; genus UBA969. Next base: position 7,996 of record QWPF01000006.1, read on the forward strand.
CTTCATCCATGCTTACAAGTTGCGCAATTTCAGTGGTCTTAAATCCGAGAACCATTGGCCGGATTACATCTTTTAAAATTACAACATCATAAAGTTCTGTAACCATGCCGTTTAGCCTAACCCATTCGATTACATTTCCGGTAGAAAGCTCTATTACTTGCAATCCACACCAAGCTTCTGCATCTCGTTTAGATAGTTCCGAATCCAATTGAAGGCCGCTGAAAGTTTTATCTTTGCGTGGCCCTGAGAGGCCGACAATTGCAAAGTTTCCTGAAAAAGCCATGCCACGAAGATAACCTGGGCAGAAAGTGATAGGTTCAAATACGCCTTTTTTACGATCTACCTTTCCAAAATACCCGGTGCCCGAGTTATGTACATAAAGTTCACCTCGATAAACTCTGGGGGAATGTGGCATAGAAAGGCCCGAAACAATTGTTTCACCACTTGGAACTTCTAACACACAACCGCCATCATGCCTCCGATTTCTCCATCCGTCCACCACATCCGATTTGCTCACCACGGTAACATATTTGCATTTCCCATTTTCCAAAGCTAAGCCATTAAGATGGCATCGGTCTTCTGGGGTGATTTTACTTAGGAAAGGGGGTTTCCAAAGTGGAGTAAAACTATGTTGATTGCTGAAAGTTGCTAGGCATCCGAACATGGTGTTTACAAAAACAATCCGTCCAGAATCTTCGACAACGATGTCGTGTACATCAAGATCGCCTGTTGTGTACCCAACCCGAGGTATGTAAAGTTTGTCATGATCGTTATGCATTTGGCCAGGCAGCAAAGCGTTTTCAAAACGCCATACTTGATAGGTGGAACTAAGCCAAAAGCCATTATCAGTAGAGCAAAGCCCCATGCAGCGCTGTAAAGTTCGTTCGAATACAGAGATTTGCCCATCTTGTTTTCTTCCAAGAAGAAAAACTTTTCCTGCCTGATAGGTGGAGAATGCAAGGCTGATTTTTTCGAGGGCAAGCCAATTGCTGAAATTACGGGATGATGTTACTTCTAGCCAAGGTTCTTCATTAGCTGTGATTTGATTGGTAGTTGCATTGCTCATTAAATTAACTCTTAGATTACAATAAGTTTAAAGCATAAATCTATGATATGTTTGTATTGAATATATTAAGGAAATCTGAAAAATACAAGGTGTTTTATAGTATTGGTTAATTAGAATTCTTAACTATGACAAATTTTATGGATCCCTATGAAGTTGAAAAATTCCGTAACGAAGCTTATGCTAAATTTCAATCAGGGAATATTGATGAAGCTAGGGAAATAGCGTTCAAAATACTTGATAAAATGCCCGAGCATGGTGATTCTTTGTATTTGTTGGGGGTAATCGCCCATGGTGAGAAAAAAATAAAAGAAGCCCTTGGTTGGATTTCAAAAGCAGTACAAAGTGCTCCTAAAAATGCGGTTTTCTGGAATTCCTTGGGTGAATTGTATCTGGATAATGAAAACCAAAAAGATGCAGAGTATAGTTTTCAACAATCAATTATTTATGATGCTGGGTATGCCCGAGCTTTCAATAATCTTGGAAGGCTTAAAATGCTTCAGAAGGACAATGCTTTAGCGCGTTCGTTTTTCGAAAAAGCCACATTAGCTAATCCCAACTATGCAATTGCATTCAATAACCTAGGTGTGGTTTTGCAGGGGTTAAAATTGCACGATGATGCAAAAGTTTCTTTTGGAAATGCACTGAATATTAGGCCGAATTACCCTGAAGCCCATTTTAACATTGCCAATACCTTGTTTAATCTGGGTGATGTGGTTGGTGCAATTGAACATTATCAAAAAGCAATCCCCAACAAGCCTGATTACGCAAAAGCGTACTTTCAAATGGGAGTGTCGTTCCAGCAATTACGCAGAGATTTTGATGCCTTGGTTTGTTTCCAAAACGCGGTAAAATTTACTCCCAATGATGCTGAGATGCTTACCAAACTTGGTGATCACCTACTTGTCAAGCAGGATTGGAAAGAAGCAATTGCAGTATTGGAAAAAGCAGTTGAAATAGATCCAGATGCCATGGAAGGATTTACACGCCTATGCCACGCTAGGCAGTTGGTTTGCGACTGGAATAGTTACCATGATGATTTGGATTTATTGTGGAAGGATGCCGAAATAAAAATTAGAAAAGGTGAATGCCCCGCAGTTGGGCCTTTTCAATCTCTCACACTTCCTTGGTCTATGGATCGGTTGCAGATGATCGCCAAGATGCATAGTGCCAAAATCAAAGTTGAAATAGGGGCTGCAAAGTTGCATCAATTTGATGTGTGTAATAATGATTCCTCATCGAGATTACGAATTGGATATTTGTCAGGGGATTTTTATAATCATCCGGTCAGTCATCTTTTGCATGGTTTTTTCGGAAGACATGATCTGAAATATTTTGAAGTCTTTGTTTATTCTTTCAGCCAAAAAGACGACAGCGATTTTCGTAAACGAATTGAAAATGAAAGCGAACATTTTGTCAATGTTGCAGGAAAGAATGCCAAAGAAATAGGGGCCCAGATTGCATCTGACAATGTTAATATATTGGTTGATTTGATGGGGTATACAGGTTTTAACCGTGTTGCTTCTTTTGCAATGAGACCCGCTCCAATTCAGGTGAGTTTTTTAGGCATGTTGGGAACCATGGGGGCCGATTTCTTCGATTATATAATAACCGATTCATTTTTGACGCCGGAAAACTATCAGATTTTCTTTGATGAAAAATTTGTCTTTATGCCTCACTCCTATTTGATAGCAGAACTTGAACCAGAAGACTTCTCTGAAAAGGTAGATAGGGAAAAGTATGGATTGCCTTCCAATGGTTTTGTTTTTTGTAGTTTCAACAATAGTTATAAAATTGAGCCCACAGGTTTTTTAATTTGGATGCGAATTTTAAATCAGGTTCCCGGTAGTGTGTTATGGCTTGCAGGGCAGTCCGGTGGGGCGTTGCTTGAAAAAAATCTCCGTGAAGAAGCTGCTCGCAGTGGTGTAGATGAAAGCCGACTAATTTTTGCAGGTTTTCTTCCAAGAAATGAACACTTGAAGCGGCATCAAGTTGCTGACTTGTTTCTTGATTCATTTATTTACAATGCTGCTGCTACATCGAGTCTGGCTTTGCAATTGGGCCTTCCGGTTATTACTTGTCCGGGTGATACGCTTGCTTCTCGTGTTGGAGGAAGTTTGTTGAAGTCTGCAGGATTGCCTGAATTAATTGCACAGGACCCAAGTGACTATGAAAGGCTTGCGGTAAAGCTTGCAAATGAACCAAACCTATTGCAATCGTATCGGGTTCGATTACTTGAGAATCGGTCAAAATCGCCATTGTTTGATACTAGTCGTTTTGTTGGAAATCTAGAAAAAGCGTTCTTGTTCATGTGGGAAAACTTTAAATCAGGGAGTAAACCCAAACCATTTAAAGTCGAAGAATAAAAGATTTTCTAAAGGGTTTTTAAGTATTCTAAAACTTGGGATCGTTCCTGCTCGTTTAGGTCGTCACCGAAAGTATGGCCTGTATTTAGCCTTCCCGGAGTGGAAGTGTCATACCATTTTCGTTGTTCTGTAATTTCTTTATTTTGAAGATGTTCAGTATTGTTTTTGGATTGAAAGTTCCAGCCAAGTTCTTTTTGGTTATAGTTTTCAAATTTATTTTGGAAATCACGGGTGAAAACTTTGGGACGGGCCTTGGAATTTAACAGGGAATAAATTGTCGGAACAGAACCATTATGCAGATAAGGGGCGGTAGCCCAAACACCATCCAAGGGAGGGGCCTGATAGCCATTGGTTTCGCGTGCTTTGTAATCATCTGAAAACCAACCTTCAACTTCCTTTGAAAACCATGATGAGTTGTAGAATCTCCCAAATTCTTTGGTGATACCAAAAAATCTTTTGGAATCTGTACCAATAACATCAAGTGGAATAATCCTGTTGGGATAGTTGGGTTTTTCGCCATAAGTGCCATGACATTTTGAGCAATTGTTTTGAAAAACCTCCTTACCTAAAGAGGCGAGTGATTGATCAATATTGAAAGGGTAAGCAGGAGGTTGAATCGAAAGCATAAAAGCTTGGAGGTCTGCGAATTTTTTTTCATTGGTATTAAAGTGATCTGGGCCATGAAGGGGGCTCATCATGAATTGCATAACAGAGCGAACAGACCTAGCATCCGCACCACCTGTTGAGTACATCGATTTTTTCTTTTTTAAAAGCCACCATGCAGGGGCATCTTCGTGAAGATCATCATTAAGCCCAAGGTTAGTCCAAGATGTTTTTAGAGATAGGTCTGGATTACGAAACCCTAGCAAGAAAACTGAAACAGCCCCGGCTTCATTAGTTCCACGAGAGTTCCCGAAACGAAAAGCGAGAGGTTTTTTATTACCATCGGCTTTATTCATGTCTTCAAAAAATGTTTGAAGGTCTAGGGAGTTATTCCCAAGACCTGGATAAGGTTTGCCGTCAAGGGCTCCGCCATGGCAAATCAAACAATCAAGAGCGATACCTTTTACCGCACCAAAAGTAAACGGGAAAGCAGCGAGCTTAATCCCCATGGGAAGGTAATCGTTTTGGTAAGGTGCTTGATGCATACCGTATCGTGATTCGAAAATTTGGAGTGCGATTTTGGGTTCAGGATAAGAATCAAGTCCCCATTGTTTGTGAAGGTTGTTAAATGCCTTTAAAGTAAAGGAGGGCGCTGCAAAATCTTTGCTTTGTAAATAGTTCTGCCCATTAAGGGCATCTGTATGCTGTGAAGAAAGCAAGGTTGTAATCAAAAAGAGAAAGTTCATTTTGTTACCTAAGTGCGTAAGGATGATACTCTTTATTATTAGCGTTAATGCATGATAAAGAAACTAATTACTTTTGCGAGCCCAGCGTAATTTAGCAGAACGAGACCGAGGATTAAGCATTTTTTCGTCGTAGGAAGGTCTGATAGGCTCTTTTGAAACCTCTGAAAATATTCCTTGATCGAGAAGTGCTGCGAGATTTTTTTTCACAATGCGATCTTCGCCTGAATGAAAACTGATGAAAGCAACTGTAGCACCCGGTTTTAAAATAAAAGGAAGAATGCGCATGAGAGATTTTAAATTATCCAACTCGCGATTTACAAGAATTCGGAGTGCCTGAAAAACTTGGGACAGCACATTGACAGGCTTGACCCCGCCTCGTTCAAAAACCTGCTGGTTTGATTTCCTTAGGCTGTATTTTCCTACGACATGCGAAAGATCAGTGGTATTTCGAATCATCCCAGCCAGGTAATTATCTTTAATATCTTGTGCAATAAGCTCTGCTTTTTCGACATCGCCGAATTCTCCAAGCTTTTCTGCCAAAGTTTCCACATCAATTTTTTCAAGTATTTGGGCGAGTTTCTGTCCTTTAGTTGGATCCATCCGCATATCAAGGGGGCCGGGTCGCATATAAGAAAAACCTCTCTCAGGATCATCGATCTGCGGGCTTGAAACACCCAAGTCTGCAAGAAGACCATCAACTTGAAAGATTTCTTTTTCCATCAATAATCGGTCAAGCCCAGCAAAGTTGCCATGCAGAAAATGAAACGAATCTGCATAAGCCCCAAGTTTTTCCAGCAATCTTTGGTGTGCAAGCGGATCGAGATCGACTCCAAAAATTTTTCCTCCCGGAACCACCAAGGGAAGTAAAAGAGATGTATGCCCCCCTGCTCCAAGGGTGCAATCGACTATGATTTTGCCAGGGGTTGGGCACAATAAAGTGAGGATTTCATCTGCTAAAACAGGCAGATGGTCGCCTTCGGGTGTTGTGCGCATGTAAATGTTTTCAATAAGTGTTACAAATTAAAATGAAACCAAGTATTATCTTAATGAATGTTACCTGATTAATCACTTTTTAAGGGTATAGAAATGTTGAAAGGTGTGCTATTTGATTTTGACGGAACACTTGCGGATAGCTTTGAGGCAATTGCCGAGAGTGTGAATTTTGTAAGGGTTGAAAACCGCTTGCCTGAATTAAGATTCGAGGAAATCAAAGCTCATGTAGGGCATGGTTTGGAGCATTTAATGCAGAAAATGCTTCCGGGATGTGACATAGATCAGGCAAAAAAAGCGTATCATGCGCATCATAAAGTTCACATGAAAACACGCACGAGATTGTATCCTCATGCTCGCGAATTCTTAAAGAAACTTCATCTTTTAGGCATAAGCATGGGGGTTTGCAGCAACAAGCCTGTTAGATTTACCACCGAATTAATCGAGCATCTTGGCATAAATGAATACTTTAAGGTGGTCTTAGGGCCAGAAGATGTGCCCAACCCGAAGCCTGCACCTGATATGCTTATAGAAGCTGCCAAAAGGTTGCAAATTAATCACAATGAAGTGGTTTATGTGGGCGATATGGATGTGGATATTAAGGCGTCAGTTGCTGCAGGTATGGAAGTCTGGATTGTGCGCCATGATGATTCTTCATTCAAGATTTCAGAAAACATAGCAACTGAGAACATCTATGATTCGTTTTTAGAAATCGAGAAAAAAAAGAGCCTAGTTTTTGTGGCACATGATCGCAGTTAAATGGTGTACAATAATGAATTATAAAAACAGGCTCGCCAAAGGCTCAAAGTTGTGCCAAGTATAATAATATTAAAAGGTTTGGATGAAGGCAGGCGATTTGAACTGCTTACCCCATTAAGTGCAATAGGGCGGGATCAAGCTTGCTTTATTCGATTACAAGATACGGAGATTTCCCGCAGGCATGCAGAAGTTTATAAATCTGCAGATGGCTTTCGATTTAGAGATTTGGGAAGTGCGAATGGTTGCTTTGTCAATTGTAAATCAGTTCGAGATGTTTTGTTAAAGCCGGGCGATCAAATTCAAGTTGGACAAACAGTTCTGCTTTTTGCCCCTCTGGCTGGTGAAATAGGCGCGGAAGTTGCAGATCCATTTCTAGAAAGCTTGAAAATAAAGCCCCCAAAAGAACCCGAAAACTTTGAGCGCTCGTTTGCTCTTTTAGGTACTGTCCCTGAATCTGAAGGAAGTGCACTGCTTTCGCGGCCTGAAGTCGCTCAAGGGGATTGGTTGCGTAGTGCGCTTGCCAGGCTTGGTGTGATTTATGAAACCATAAATGCCACTAGTCAAATTCTAGATATCCAACTGTTGTTGGATCGTATTCTGGGTTTGGTGCTTAAAACTCTTTCGGCTGATCATGGATCAGTTTTACTAGCAACTTCTTTTGCTCAATCAGCAGCTTTAAAATCGCAAGGCGATTCCGAAACTTATGGGGATTTTAAAGTCGTAGCAAGGGCAAGTGCTGTCCCGGGTAAAGGGGATATTCTTGTAAGCAGGACGGTTGTAGATCATGTAATGCGCGAGAAAATTGGGGTTCTTGTTAGTGATGCGCTGAATGACTCGCGATTTAATGCGGTACAAAGTATTGTTCGTTCCGGTGTGCGTGAGATCATTTGTGTACCCATGCGAGGCAGGCACGCTACTGTAGGGGTTATTTATTTAGATAAACACCCAAAAGAAGCAGAGATGGATATCCATGGTACTCCCAAGAGGAGTTTTGCTTTTGAAAAAGAGCATTTGACGCTTGCAATCGCGGTTGCGCACCAGGCAGCGCTAGCGGTGGAAGACACGCTTTACTATAAAGCTCGGGTTCAGGGGGAAAGACTAGCTGCAGTAGGTGAAGCTGTGGCCCATCTATCGCACCATATAAAAAATATACTACAAGGTTTGAAAAGTGGTGGCGAAATATTGAGGATGGGCGTTAGAGATCAGGAGATGCCCTTATTAGAGCAGGGATTGCGAATCATAGAAAAAAATCACACCCGTCTTTTTGATCTTGTAAAAGATATGCTCGGATTTTCGAAAGACCGTGTGCCTGCTTTCCAAGAAAAAAATCTAGTTGAAATTTTAACCGATGTTGTTGAATTGTCTGCTCCCATGGCAAAAGCTAATGGAGCGGAGATTCGTTTAGAAACCTTTGCACAAGAAGTAGTTGCCTTTGTGGATCCCGAGGGGATTCATAGAACCATCTTAAACTTGGTTAATAATGCCATTGATGCAATTCGTGAAAAAAGTTATGGATTGGTAATTGTCGGGTTGAATCCTTCTGTTGAAGCAGGATATGTAGAAATAGTAGTATCTGATAATGGTGAAGGAATAGCGGAAGCGGATATGAAGACGATTTTTGCACCGTTCCAAAGCTCTAAAGGTAATTCTGGTACGGGTTTAGGTTTGGCTGTAGCCCGAAAAACGATTGAGGAACACAAAGGTATTATTTGGGTTGAAAGTAAGCCGGATGAAGGGGCGTCTTTCTATGTTAAAATTCCATTAGGGCCCCCCGTTAAAGGCTAATCAGTTTATGGTGTGGGTTGTTTTTGGTGGAAAACCTTCTCAAACTGATTTAACCTTAAAAAAGAACCGAGTGTTGATAAAAAATTTGCTTGGTTTAATGGTATTTTGTTGTAATTGAGTTAGAATTAATCATGAAATCTTTGATTTAGCTGTGAGGTGATTCTATGTCTTCAGGAAGCGTTGGGTTTAGGCCAAATTTGGAAGCTATTGAATCAATGTACCTTGCTTGGAGAAGCGACCCTTCAAGTGTGGAATCTTCTTGGTCTATATTCTTTGAAGGTTTTGAAATTGGGTTACAGCAGTCCAAAGGCGATCAATTGACTATGGAGTCGACCGATTCCATGGCAAGTCTTGCTGAAAAACTTATTGGAATGTTTCGTGATTATGGCCATTTGCAGGCCAGCCTTGATCCTTTGCAGATAGAGTCGGTTTCTCAGCAGATTTTGAATAAATCACTTCAAGACCTCGTTGAAAAAAATCTTGGTGCTCATTTTAACATCCCTAGTTTTACGCCTTATCCTAACGGTACGATTCACGGTTTGGTGAAGATTCTTCAAGATATTTACTGTCGCAGTGTTGGAATCGAAATTACCCATCTGCATGATGGTGGTGAAAGAGACTGGCTTGTTTCAAGGATTGAAGAAAAAGCAGGAAAGTTCGAGTTCTCCTCTGGTGATAAAAAACAAATATTGAATCAGTTGATGCGCGCTGATCTCTTCGAAAAATTCCTGCACCATAAGTTTGTAGGCCAGAAAAGATTTTCCCTCGAGGGCGGTGATTCGCTTATTCCACTTCTCGAAGCCGTTGTTGAAGGCTACCCCGATCTTGGAGGCGAACAACTTGTGCTTGGCATGGCTCATCGAGGTAGGCTTAATGTTCTTACCAATGTAATGATGAAGCCCTATGGCGATGTTTTTGCTGAATTCGAAGAGAATTTTTCGACCACCGGTATTATTGGTGATGGGGATGTGAAGTATCATCTGGGTTATTCTGTGGACAGGCAGAATTCGAAGGGAAAAAATTTGCACCTCTCGCTTACCCCCAACCCCAGCCATCTGGAGTTTGTTAACCCCGTGGTTGAAGGTCGTGTGAGGGCTAAACAAGATTTGTTGAATGATTCAAGCAGACGCGCTGTTCTCCCTGTTTTGATTCATGGTGATGCTGCATTTGCAGGCCAAGGTATTGTTCCTGAATCTTTAAACCTTGCGGGTTTGGAAGGCTATACCACAGGCGGCACTTTTCATGTTGTGATAAACAACCAGATTGGTTTCACAACTCGTCCTTCTGATTCCCGTTCTACATCTTATTGCACCGATGTTGCCAAGATTATTCTTGCACCCATTTTTCATGTTAATGGCGATGATCCTGAAGCAGTTGTTTGGGTTGCCAAGCTGGCTTTGGAGTATCGTCAACGATTTGGCAAAGATGTTGTTGTTGATATTGTTTGCTACCGCAAGCATGGTCACAACGAGGGAGATGAACCTTCATTTACCCAACCCGTTATGTATCAGAATATAAAAACGAGATCTTCACCTGCAGTTAAGTACGGTGAGAAATTAGTACTCGATGGTATTTGTTCTTCTGAAGAGGTTGCAGCAATTGGCACCGATTTTGAAACCCGCCTTCAGCTCTCTTTGGATGAGATGAGAAACAATCCTGTTTCCTATCAGCGAATGTCTGCATTTCAAGGAGTTTGGAAGAATTTATCCAAGCAGTATTCGCATAAAGTTGTGAAAACAGGCGTTTCAAAAAAAGATTTCGGCGTGATTGCCCAAGCATTGATCAATGTTCCCTCAGGTTTTAATGTGCACCCGAAGATTTCGACATTGATCCGCTCTAGGGGCCAGAATTTTACGGATAAAAAACCAATCGATTGGCCAACTGCAGAACTCTTGGCTTTTGGGTCCTTGGTTATCGAGGGGCACAAAGTCAGGCTTAGTGGCCAAGATTCAAGAAGAGGGACATTCAGCCAAAGACATTCTGTTTTTTACGATTCTAACAACGGGCTGGCTTACTCGCCCTTGAATTTCATTTCTGATAATCAGGCCCCATATGAAGTTTTTGATAGCATGCTTTCTGAAGCTGCTGTTCTTGGTTTTGAGTTTGGCTATACCCTTGATAACCCAAATGCCTTGGTTTTGTGGGAAGCGCAATTCGGCGATTTTTGGAACGGTGCGCAAGTGATTGTTGATCAATTTATTGCGTCCAGCGAATCCAAATGGAAGCGTGAAAGTGGTTTGGTTATGCTGCTTCCTCATGGGTATGAAGGTCAGGGCCCTGAGCACTCCAGTTCGCGCATTGAGCGCTTGCTACAGATGTGCGCAGAAAATAATTTGCAGATTTGTAACGCTTCTACTCCGGCTCAGTACTTTCATTTGTTGCGAAGGCAATTGCATAGGGATTTCCGCAAACCTTTGGCAGTTATGACTCCTAAAAGCCTTCTACGGCACAAACTTGCTGTTTCTCCTGTTGAGGAATTTACTTCTGGCTCGTTTATGGAAGTCCTCGATGATACTAATGTTGATCCTTCTCGTGTGAAGCGTGTTGTTCTTTGTTCCGGTAAAGTTTATTACGATCTTTTTGAACAAAGAATCAAACAGGAAAGTTTTGAAACTGCTATCATTCGTCTTGAACAACTTTACCCTTTCCCTGAAGAACAACTTAAGAAAATCCTCGACAAATATAGTAAAGCAACTGAGTTTGTTTGGGTTCAGGAAGAGTCGCACAACATGGGTGCATGGGTTTTTGTAGAATCTAGGCTCCGTGCCATGGGATACCTTTTTGAGTATGTTGGGCGTGATGAAAGCGCTAGCCCTGCGGTTGGTTCCAAAAAGATCCATGAAAGTGAACAAAAGCAATTAGTAGAAGCAACCTTTAAGGGTGAGCTTCCTTTTTTTGCCAAGGCATTACCTGTATTCGGAAATAAGGCCAAAGATGCCCAGCCTTCCAATGCTGGAACAAAGGTTGATGCCCGCTGATTCTATGAGTTGAAGCTGTTTATATAACCTGATACCTAAGAAGTAAAAGTATGATCACTGAAATTAAAGTCCCGTCTGTAGGCGAATCAATATCTGAAGGAGTTTTATCCAAATGGTATAAAAAAACCGGGGACACCGTAAAAGTTAATGAACCTCTTTTTGAAGTAGAAACGGAAAAAGCAACAACTGAGATAGTCGCACCTGATGCAGGTGTTTTGACCATCCTCACTGCTGAAGGTGATAAGGTCTTGATTGGGGCGGTAGTAGGCAAAATAAACAAGTCAACTGGCGGCGCTTCTCCTGCAACTTCCCCCGCTTCTGTTTCTGCTTCTGTTGCAACCGAACCAGCCTCTTCTGGTGCAGTTTCCAATCCTGCTGCTAGGCACCTTGCCGAAAAAGCAGGTGTCGATCTTTCGGCAATTGCCGGTTCAGGCAAAGGTGCTAGAGTTCTAAAAGAAGATGTGATTGCGCATGTTGAGTCGCAACAAAAACCAAATGCTATTGTGCCTAAAGATGTTCGAAGAGAGGTTGCAAGGGAAACCAGGCAACGCATGACTCCTATCCGTCAACGAATTGCGGAGAGGTTGCTTCATGCCCAGCAAAGCAGCGCCATTCTTACTACTTTTAATGAAGCAGATATGTCTGCGATCATGGCTTTTCGTGCCAAATATAAAGAATCGTTCCAGAAAAAGCATGGTGTAGGTCTTGGATTTATGAGCTTTTTCGTCAAGGCAGTTATCGAAGGATTGAAGGCGTATCCTGCAGTAAATGCAAGAATTGATAACCAAGATATTGTTTATCATCATTTCTATGATATTGGTGTCGCAGTTAGCACCGAAAAAGGTTTGATGGTTCCTGTGCTTCGCAATGTTGATGAATTGACCTTTGCAGAGATCGAGAAGAAAATAGTCGAACTTGCAGTGAAGGCGAAAGAGAACAAGATTACCGTGGGCGATCTTCAGGGAGGCACTTTTACAATCACCAATGGTGGAACTTTTGGTTCAATGCTTTCCACCCCCATATTGAACCCTCCTCAAAGTGGTATTCTTGGCATGCATGCCATCCAAAAGCGTGCTGTTGTTGTTGATGATCAAATTGTCATCCGTCCTATGATGTATATTGCTCTTTCTTATGATCATCGAATTATCGATGGAAAAGAAGCTGTTAGCTTTTTAGTTCGTGTCAAAGAATGCTTGGAAAATCCCGAGCGCATTTTCTTTAGTGTTTAACAACTATTTGGTTTACTTTTGTGTTTCTTCCGTATTTCCTTCTTAGATTTATTTTGAGAAACAAACATGGCTATTGAATCTTTTGATGTTGCGATTATTGGTGGTGGCCCTGGGGGATATGTTGCTGCAATCAGGGCTTCTCAACTAGGTTTTAAAGTTGCTTGCATTGAAAAACGCGAGACTTTGGGTGGCACCTGCCTTAATGTTGGGTGTATCCCTTCAAAGGCTTTACTTGAATCCAGTGAACTTTTCCTCCAAGCCTCCAAGCATTTTGAAAATCATGGCATTATTGTTTCTAAACCTCAGATTGATGTTCCTGCAATGATTGCTCGGAAAGATAAAATTGTCAAAGGGTTGGGTGATGGCATTTCTTCTCTCTTCAAAAAAAATAAAATTAATCGTATTGCTGGCCTGGGAAAAATCATCGCATCGAATCGTATTGAGGTTACTGATAAAACAGGATCTAAGTCAGAAATCGAAGCCAAATTTATTATTATTGCCACAGGTAGTGAACCCGCTTCCCTTCCCTGTCTGCCCATGGATGGTGAATTCGTTGTTAGTTCAGCAGAAGCTTTAAATTTTAAATCCGTTCCTAAAGATCTTGTGGTGGTTGGCGCGGGTTACATTGGATTAGAAATGGGTTCGGTTTGGACTCGTTTAGGTAGCAATGTTCAGGTTCTTGAATTTTTGCCCAAAGCGTTACCCATAAGTGATTCTGAGAGTGCCGCTTTGTTGCAGCGAAGTTTGGAAAAACAGGGACTGAATTTTAATTTTGATACCAAGGTTACTGGTGGCAAACGAGAAGGCGGCCAAATAATTATCGAATGTGAAAAAGCAGGACAGAAGGTTCAATTTAAAGCAGATAAGGCATTGGTATGTGTTGGACGCAAACCCAACTCTTTGGGCCTTGGTATTGAAGCTCTTGGAATTATTGTGGATCCCAGAACAGCGCAAATCAAGGTAGATCAGTTTTTGAGAACTGCTGTTCCCAATATTTATGCGATTGGAGATTTAGTCGCGGGTCCCATGCTTGCTCATAAAGCTGAAGAAGAAGGTGTGGCTGCTGCTGAAAATATTGCGGGCGGTAAGACAACTGTTAATCATGATACCATTCCTAGTGTGATTTACACATGGCCTGAACTTTCAAGTGTTGGTAAAACTGAAGAGCAATTAAAAGAAACCAAGGTTCCATATAAAATTGGCAAGTTCCCTTTTATTGCCAATAGTCGTGCTAGAACTATGGGCGAAACCGAAGGCATGGTTAAAATTCTGGCCCATGAAAAAACGGATCGTATTCTGGGTGTTCATATCGTTGGACCTCGAGCTTCGGATATGATTGCCGAGGCTGTCGCTTGGGTTGAAATGCAGGCTAGTGCTGAAGATGTTGCCAGAACCTGCCATGCTCATCCTACGCTGTCAGAAGCGTTTAAAGAAGCAGCCATGGCGGTAGAGAAAAAAGCGATTCACATTTAGCCTAATATCTTACCGAATCGTTATTATTGTTCTTTTATTTGCCTTCCTGCAAATTCTAGCAGTCAAAGTCTAATCATAATGATTGATTATCATGCAAAATTAGGGTGTGAGAAAAGTAAGCTACCTATTTATTGGTGTAATTTTCCTTGTGGGCATTGCTGGATTTAATCTGGATGCTCAAACTGGTCCCTCGCTTGATTTTGTGGGGAAGGATGCCCCTGTTGCAAAACCTGGTTCCAAGGTAAATAAATACCGAGATCTTGAGTTAACCATCAAAATTCGAAGGTTATTGTCTGAAGATCCAGATTTAGGCCAGCTGAACATCGGGGTTAGTGTTCGGGATGGAGTTCTTAGGCTCTGGGGTCCCGTGCCCAGCGTTGAAAAAACACAGAAAGCCCTCGCTAAGGTTGGGACTGTAAAGCTTCTTTTTGATGTGAAAAGTGATCTTTACTTGGGAGTTATTGAAGACATCCCACCTCCGATCTTTATCAAAGATTGATTTTAAATTTTCACTGTTACTTTTCTTTTATCCCCACCCATCCAAGCAATTCACAATCCGGGTTCCACTCTTTTGCTGTTTTTGTTACTACTTATTTATCTTGCTATTAGTTTTTACGGGAAAGGATTTTCTATGGACTTGCGTGGCGTTATACTTGCTGGCGGTAAAGGCACTAGGCTTGGTGAGTTGACCAAGGTTACCAACAAGCATCTTCTTCCTGTCGGACCCTACCCCATGGTATATCATCCCCTTAAGAAAATGACGGGATGTGGTATCAAAGACATATTATTGGTATCCGGCACCGAACATATGGGTGATTTTGTCGAATTGCTGGGTTCAGGCAAGGATCATAACTGTAGGCTTACTTATAGGGTTCAAGATGAAGCAGGCGGCATTGCCCAGGCTCTTGGTCTTGCTGAAGGATTTTCAAGGGATGCCCGAAGCCTTGTAATTCTTGGGGATAATATATTTCAGGATAACTTGGTTGATTTTGCACAAGAAGCTGCAAAGCATCCAGATTCAGCTTTTGTTGCGCTGAAAAAAGTTCACGATCCGCAGCGCTATGGTGTCGCTGAAATGAAGGACGGTAAAATTCTCTCTATTGAAGAGAAACCTAAAAATCCCAAAAGTGACTACGCTGTTGCTGGTATTTACATCTATCCTTCAGATGTTTTTGAAGTTATCAAAACCCTTCGACCAAGTCATCGAGGTGAACTTGAAATTACTGATGTTAATAATTATTTTTTGAAAACTGGCCGTCTCCGGTATCTGACTCTTGACGGGTATTGGACTGATGCAGGTACCTTGGATTCCCTCGCTGTTGCCAATCAATTGGTTCAGGCAAACGACCCAAGGTTTTAGTGCTCTAGTTTATACCCAGCCCCGGGATTGCTGATGCTTTTTTGTATTTTGGCGATACTTATAACAATAGGGCATTTTAATTTTGTTGTCTTTTTGCATAATTGGTTTTATTCAAAACCGTTTCCAAGATTATTGGGTGACCTGATTCAGGCCACCCATATTCTTTTTGGGTTCTTTGGATTGTTTTTTATTTATATATTAACATTAAAAACAGAATCTTTTTTAATTGCTCCCCATATTGATTTGCTTCCTGATGCTTTTCTTGGTTATGGTTTGTTTTGCTCGTTTGTTGCTGCAATATTATTTCCTATTAATGAGCTTTTTAGAAATTGTTGGGCCCTCTCGCCCTATCTTTATAGACAAATAAGTTCATTCTTTGATTACGAAAATCACTTTGTGATGAATAAACCTTTTAATTTTCTTAATGATTCTTTCAAACTTGAAATTGTCTCTGCTGAAATATCAACAGAGTTTTTGCCTGTAAATTCCCAACTAAAAATTCTTCACATTAGCGATTTTCATTTCGGGGGTAATGATAATTATGCTTATTATCAATTTGTTTTAGCGCAAATTGATGCTGAAGTTTATGACTTTGCTTTTTTTACAGGCGACCTTGTTGATAATGTCGCTTTCCTGCGTTGGGTTGTTCCACTTTTAAAGAAAATTAAAACCAAGCACGGAAAGTTCGCTGTGCTTGGTAATCATGATTTGTGGAATGATCCTGATATGGTTCGTAAGTATCTGCGTAAGGCTGGTTTTACTTGTCTTTCAGATCAATGGTGTTCCATTGAATATGAAGGGAAAAGAATTGGTATCTTTGGAAATGAATTCCCCTGGTTCTCGAAGAAATTACCTGATTTGTCTTCTGATGTTTACGATATTAAAATTCTTTTGACGCATTCACCAGATGAATTTTTTTGGGCTGCTAATCAAAAGTTTAATTTAATGTTTTGCGGTCATGTTCATGGTGGCCAAATTTCCCTACCTTTCTTTGGTCCTTTACTCATCCCTAGTAAATTTGGTAGAAGATTTGGCAGTGGTTTCTTTTCCAATAGCGGAATGATTATGCATGTAAGCAGGGGCCTTGCTGGATCTTTTCCCTTAAGAATTAACTGTAAGCCTGAAGTAACAATTCTTTCCTTGGTTTCAAAACAGGTCTTACTTTAATTGCTAAAAATCATTCACATTATCATGAGATTTGAATTCGTTTTGGAAAAACGATATTGCCCTTTTATTACGAATTCGGTTGAAATAGGTTAATCATTTTGAGGGAACATTAATGGATACGAAGACTTCAGATAAAGATAAGTTTGGATTAAATGGTTTTGAAACCGTTCTTGTTGCAGTTTTGTTTTGTTTTCTACTTTTCTTTGCTGATATTGTTCAGATTAGGTCTGCATTTTTATCACGGGTAATGGGAGATGCGGATTGTTTTTTTCGGGCAGGATGGGCTGCCAAAGTTGGTAAAAGCATTTACGAAGTTACGGATCCAAATGGCTGGCATTATAATTACCCGCCTCTTTTTGCGATTGCCATGATCCCTTTGGCTGATCCTCCCCCTGGTGAGAGTAGGGATGGTTGCCTTCCTTATCCTATTTCCATCAGCATTTTTTATAAGGTTAGTTTACTTAGTCTTTTCTTTGGTGTTTTTTCTTTAGCTCGTGCTTATGAAAAACAATTCCCTTTGATGTTTGAAAATTTGTTTGTCAGAAAATGGTACTATTTGCGCATCTTTGCAATTGTTGTTTGTTTGAGTCCGATTGCACATACTCTTATGCGTGGGCAAGTAAATCTTTTTTTGTTGATGATGATTTGTCTTGCGATCGCATTTCAGTTATCGAATAAAAGTTTCCTTAGTGGAATTATGATTGCAGGAAGTATTTGCCTTAAGGTTTTTCCTGTCTTTCTTTTAGTTGTTCCTGTTTGGCGTAAAGATTTTAAACAGTTGGCAGGTTGTTTAGTGGGTCTAATCTTGGGTCTTGGGGTTATTCCTGTCTCTGTAATGGGCGTCGAAAAAACTAAAACTGCTTATTCTGATTTTTATAATGTTTTAATTGGCCCCTCGTTGGGTTTGTCTGGTGATAACACGCGTGGTGTTGAACTCACGAATTTAAATTCAACTGATAATCACAGCGTGCTTGCTTTTCTACATGGTATCGAACACCCAGACTTTAGTAAAAAACCTGCTAAACCATCTTTGGTTATTAAAATTGTGCAGATTTTAATGAGTCTACTTTTTCTAGGCTGGTTGCTTTGGTCCAAAGGAGTACCCAAAAAAGGTTCTACAATGGAAGACGCTCATTTTTTTGCACTTGCTTCTTTGTTGATGGTGTTGATTTGCCCTGTTAGCCATTCGCAGTATTTTGTTCTCGCTTTACCTTTGGTTATGTCCATGTTGGTTTTTTCTTGGCTTAATTCCGCAAAGGTAGTTTCGCCATGGTTGGGCTTTTTATTCTTGTTTTATATTGTTGCTAATTTGCTTCCTTTATTGCCTGCTTTTGAAAATATCAAGCGCATGGGGGTTATGTTTGTCCCAAATTTTATCCTTTTCGTTTATGGTACAACCTTATTTGCTAGTATTAAAAACAATGACAAAATCGCATTTGAAAAAGCAACGGCTATAAATCATTCCGAGGCATAAGTACTAGACTACATTTTTCTATTCCTTTTGATTTCTTCCGTAGTGATAAAAGTATATAATTAATATTTGGTACTGTTTTGAAGATAGGAGTTTTTATGAAACTTGATAAGGTTGGAGTTTGTAGCTGGTCCTTGCAAGTTAAAAGCATTATTGAATTAGATGGTTTTACCAATAAACTTGGGATTCAAACTGTTCAATTAGCTTGTGGTGATCCTCATCATGCATCTTGGGATGAGGGTGATGATATGCCTATTAAAGCAAAGAATTCAAGTTTTAAAGTTACTGGTGCAATGCTTGGTTTTCCTGGAGAAGATTACACCACGCCTCAAACAATTGAAAAAACAGGTGGTTTTGGTGATCCTGCAACTCGGCCTGAAAGATTGGAACGCTTTAAATGGAGTCTTAAAAGGGTTCAAGATCTTGGTGTTAATGATATCATGTTGCACGCTGGATTTATTCCGTCTAATAATGATTCTGGTAGAAAGAGTTTTTTGCAAACTTTGGAGACTGTGAGTCAACTTGCAAATAATTTCGGTGTTAATGTTGCATTTGAGACAGGGCAAGAAACTTCTGAGCTACTTTTTTCTACTCTTAAAGAACTGGATTGTTCTAACTTGTTTGTTAATTTCGATCCTGCCAATATGTTATTGTATGATCAGGGTAATCCAATTGAAGCAGTAGAGTTGTTAGGGAAGTATATACGAAGTGTTCATTTGAAGGATGCTAACAGACCTAAAAACAAAGGGGAATGGGGAGAAGAAGTTGTTTTGGGTAAGGGGCAAGTAGATATACCTTTGTTTTTAAAAACACTTAAAAAAGTTGGATATACCGGGTCAATGTCGATTGAACGGGAAGTAGGAACCCAGCAAGATAGGTTTAACGACATTTTAAATGCAGTTGAATATTTACGCGGATTGGATGTTTAACAAACATAAATATAAATGATTGTCATAAAAACTAATAATCTTAGCAAACTATTTCGAGTTTATGAAAAACCTGCTGGTCTAATTGGTTCTCTTAAAAGTTTATTTAATAATAAATTCAAAGATATTCATGCAGTAGAAAATATTAACCTTGAAGTGCATGAAGGTGAAATTGTTGGTTTTCTTGGCCCAAATGGGGCAGGTAAAACAACTACCTTAAAAATGCTTTCAGGTTTGTTGTTTCCTACTAATGGAAGTGCGACTGTTCTCGGGTATGTCCCTTGGGAAAGGCCTATAGAATTTAGGAAAGCTTTTTCCCTGGTTATGGGGCAAAAGAGCCAATTATGGTGGGATTTACCCGCTTCTGATTCCTTTGAGTTACATAAAGAAATTTACGCTATTGAGCCTTCAAGATTCAAAAAAAATGTTGGAGAACTCACGGAGATATTTCAAGTTGCAAATCTTCTAAATAAACCCGTCAGGGAACTTTCTTTAGGCGAGCGCATGAAGCTCGAGTTGATTGCATCGTTACTCCATGATCCTAAACTTTTACTGCTTGATGAACCTACTATAGGATTGGATGTTGTCGCCCAATCAGCAATGCATCGTTGTCTTTATGAATTTAATAAAACCAGAAAAATAACCATACTTTTAACCAGTCATTATATGAGAGATGTTGAGACCCTGTGTTCTAGAATCTTGGTTATTTCTGGTGGTAGTATGGTCTACGATGGTCAATTACAGGGATTGAAAGATGAGTTTGGAAAAGAGAAATTAATTAAGGTTCAATTTAACAATT
Source organism: Planctomycetota bacterium (assembly GCA_003671255.1). Lineage (GTDB taxonomy): Bacteria > Planctomycetota > Planctomycetia > Gemmatales > Gemmataceae > UBA969. The sequence goes on from QWPF01000006.1 coordinate 27,711, forward strand.
TGGTTCCTGATCAAGTTTTTGACAAATTTCAACCACTAGAAATTACCGGCAACATTGTCCGACTTCGCGTTGCTAAAAATGATGTTCCGAATGTTCTTGCTGTGGTTTCTCAATGTGAAGATGTTTTAGATATAAGTATTGAAGATCCTCCCGTTGAAGAAGTTATCGAAAAATTGTTTGTTAGTCATCGACTTAAAAAGATGTAAATTTTATTCAGGCTGATCCTTTGAAAAAGTATTTTAATATTGCCCGATTATCTCTTAAGGAAAGACTCACCTATCGTGGGGATTTTCTTTTAAGTTCGTTCTTACGATTTTTGCCAATGATCACTTCTATTTTGTTGTGGAAGTCTGTCTATGGTTCTTCCGAGCAAGAATCATTATCTGGTTTTTCATTTAAGCAAGTGATCGCTTATTTGTTGCTTGTTAATATCAGCAGAATGTTTTCTAGTATGCCAGGTTTGGCAACTAATTTGGCTAGGGATGTTCGGGAAGGAAGTATTAAAAAGTATCTTCTTCAGCCAATCGATTTAATTGGTTATTTGATGAGTTATAGAGTTGCGCACAAAGCGGCGTATATATCGACATCATTGGTTCCTTATATGATTTTGTTTGGTTCATGTGCAAGTTTTTTTGATACATTTCCGACTCCGGTTGGTTGCGTGTATTTTTTCATGTCCCTGATACTTGCTTTTGTTATTGGGTTTTATTTTGAAGTTTGTTTGGGTATGCTTAGTTTTTGGATTTTAGAAGTAACTTCTTTGCTTTATGTGGTTACGACTTTGAGTTTTTTCTTATCAGGCCATCTTATACCACTTGATCTTCTCGATACTACGGGTTGGCTTGATGTGTTAAAAAATCTACCATTTGCATACCTGGCTTATTTTCCTGCTGCGATTTTTCTTCAAAAGGTAAGTGATGAAGAACTTTTATTAAGGTTCTTTATCGGGGCTTTGTGGGCCTTCTTTTTCTTTTTACTCTCAAGGGTTATTTTGTACTTTGGTTTGCGCAAGTATAGCGCCTACGGAGCCTGATTATGCTAAGGCATTTGCGTTTAATGTTTTGTTTTGCCAAGTTTAGTTTGCTTGGAGAATTGGCTTTTCGCAGTAACTTTCTTCTCAAAATTCTTGTTGAGATGATTTGGCTCGGGATCTTATTAACTTTTTTTAAAACCATTTTTGGGAAAAGCTCTAGTGTTGCTGGCTGGAATGAACACGAATTCCTTTTTTTTGTTGGAGCTTATTACGCACTTGAAGGATTTGTCGAAACATTCTTCTTAGAAAATTGTGTCGAATTTTCTGAACTAGTAAGATCTGGCAATCTTGATTTTTGTTTGCTAAAACCCATTGACCCGCAGTTCTTTATTACTCTGAGAAGAGTTGATTGGTCTACCGCACCTAAGATATTGCTTGGTTTTATCATGATTGGATTTGCCATGTTTGAAATTGGCAAACCTTTGGAACTTTGGAAGATTCCTGTCTTTTTAATTTTATTTCTTTGTGGTTGTTCTCTGGCTTATAGTTTTCTTTTATTTTTAACTGCTCTTTCCGTTTGGATGATAAGAAATCAGAGCCTCATGGAAGTTTGGTGGCTTTTTACAAATTTAATGAGGTATCCCAGGCAGATCTATGACTCTGAATGGGCTCTGCCAATACGAATGGTATTTGGTTTTATAATTCCGGCTTTATTAGCAGTAAGTATTCCCGTGGAATTTGCAGTTAAAGAAATCAATATTCAATTTACTTCGTTTTTATTTGTGATTGCAGTCGTTTATTTCTTTATCAGTCGGATATTTTTTAATTATTCACTAAAACATTATCGAAGCGCTAGCAGTTAGGCTTTGAATTTGCACCGCTTAATATTACCGAATCCCAATGCAAAATATACTTGCTATTTCCTATGCACAATTCGTCGCCTGGAACAAAGGAACCTTCCAGCACTTTTTTCCCATTTATACTTACGCCATTAGTACTACCTAGATCGCGGATTATTGCTTTGTTTTTTAGAAGAATTATGCAGCAATGTTTACGAGATATTTTTTTTGAATCAATTTGGACATCGCATTCTTCATGGCGACCTAAAAGCAATATAGGTTTATTTAAAACAATGCTCGGACCTTCAGAAATTGCGACAAGTTGAGCGGTCATTTTTAGAAGACCAAAAGAATGTTTATATCACTGTAATATAGCACACTTATAGACGATGTGAAATATTTTAAACTGCTTTGTGTGCATATGTGTACATTTGTGCATTATTGGCATTAGTATCTATCTTGAATTGCTGTTACGGTAAAGTCTTTTTCCCTTAAAGCGGCGCATGCTTCAACTGCTGCCTGGGCTGCTGCCATGGTTGTTATACATGTCACCCCGTGAGTTACCGCGGCAGACCTTATTTTACCTTCATCTGTTCGCGAACCCCTGCCAACCGGGGTGTTTAGTATTAATGCTATTTGTCCATTCTTCATCAGGTCTATAAGGTTTGGTCGACCTTCCTGCAGTTTTGAAATTTCTTCAACAGGCAGGTTTGCTTTTTTTATAACCAAGGCCGTGCCTCTGGTTGCGATCAATTGGTAGCCAAGTTTGTGGAGTTTTTTTGCAATGTAAGCGATGTCGTTTTTATCACGATCGGAAACGGATAAGAATACTTTTCCTTTAAGTGGTAAAGCGCTGCTAGCCGCAAGTTGACTTTTGGCAAAAGCCATGGGGAAAGAGTCATCGATGCCCATTACCTCGCCAGTCGATCGCATTTCAGGCCCGAGGATGATATCTACACCAGGGAATTTATTGAAAGGAAATACGCTTTCCTTGACGGAATAGTGTAAAGGTGTAATCTCTTGGGTAAAGTTTAATTCTGCAAGAGTTTTTCCCACCATGACTAAGGAAGCTAATTTGGCCATTGGTATACCGATAGCTTTTGAAACGAAAGGAATCGTTCTGCTGGCTCGAGGATTTACCTCAAGTACAAAAATTTCAACTGTTAGGTCACCTTCTTTGCTAGTATTTGGTATTAATTTTGATTGCTTGTCTGAATCTTCCGAATGGTCAATTTTTAAACCTGTAATTGCGAATTGTACATTCATTAGCCCGCGAACTTTAAGTTCTTTGGCCATCGCTTTTGTTTGTCTTTTGATCTCATCAATAACATAAGTAGGCAAACTGTGTGGGGGTAGTACGCTTGCGGAGTCGCCCGAATGAATCCCTGCTTCTTCGATATGCTGCATGACCCCGCCAACAGTGGAATCAGTACCATCGGAAATACAGTCAACATCTGCTTCGATTGCAGATTCGAGAAACTTGTCCAAAAGGATTGGCTTTCCTGGAGATACTTCCATTGCTTTGGTTACAGAGCGAATTAAAGAAGATTCGTCGTAAACGATTTCCATTCCGCGCCCACCAAGTACATAACTTGGCCTAACCAGAATGGGGTACCCTACCCGCCTGGCGACATGGATGGCTTCTTGAAGATCGTTGGTGATTCCGTTAGGTGGTTGCTTGAGGCCAAGCCTGTTAACCAGATCTTGGAATCTTTCGCGGTCTTCAGCGATATCAATGCTCTCGACGCTGGTGCCTATAATAGGCGCCCCTGCGGTCTCCAAGGCTCTAGCAAGATTCAAGGGGGTTTGGCCGCCAAATTGTACGATAAGTCCCTTAGGATTCATTTTTTCGCAAATATTAAGCACATCTTCAGCAGTTAATGGTTCGAAAAACAAATGATCACTCGTATCATAATCGGTCGATACTGTTTCGGGGTTAGAATTTACCATGATGGTTTCGTACCCTGCTTCTCGCAAAGCAAACGCAGCGTGGCAGCAGCAATAATCGAATTCAATGCCTTGACCAATGCGGTTGGGGCCACCGCCTAAAATCATGATTCTTTCTTTTCCCGTAGAAGGTATTGTTTCATCTTCGAAATAAGTTTCATTGGTAATTGTGTTTGTGACGGAAGATTCGTAAGTGGAATAATAATAAGGTGTGTAGGCTTCGAATTCTGCTGCGCAGGTGTCTACTCGTTTGAATACAGGCAAGACCCCCAAGGCTTTTCTGGACCTACGAATTTCCATTTCGCTTGTAAGCAAAATAGCTGCAAGTTGCCTATCGGAGAAGCCATGTTGTTTTGCTTCAAGCATTTCAGCATGACTTACGCTGTTGATGTTTTTCAATGCGCGAAGTTTTAATTCTTGTTTGATGATATCAAGGATGTTGTTAAGGAACCAAGGATCGATTTTGGTTCTATCGTGAATTTCTTCAATGGTCATGCCGTCTAAAATTGCATAACGAAGAAACCAAATTCTTTCGGAGTTTGGGATTGCGATTTTTGCAATGATTTCTTCGCGTGAAGGTTGCTTATCTGTTCCCCAAAGATCAGCCCTATCGCAACCAAGACCAAACCTACCTGTTTCCAAACCTCGAAGGGCCTTTTGCAAAGATTCTTTAAATGTTCTGCCAATTGCCATGGTTTCACCCACGGATTTCATCTGAGTAGTAAGCGTGGTATTAGCATCAGGGAATTTTTCAAAAGCCCACCGAGGAATTTTGGTGACAACATAATCTATCGTAGGTTCAAAGCATGCTGGAGTTTCCCGGGTAATATCATTTCGAAGCTCATCAAGCCTGAAACCCACTGCAAGTTTTGCTGCAATTTTAGCAATCGGAAAACCAGTTGCCTTTGATGCCAGGGCGGAAGATCTTGACACCCGAGGGTTCATTTCAATCGCAACCATATCACCGTTGGCCGGATTGATTCCGTATTGAATATTGCTGCCTCCCGTTGCAACACCTATTTCTCGAATAATCGCCAACGCTGAATCCCGCATTTGCTGGTATTCTTTATCAGTAAGTGTTTGGGCCGGTGCAACTGTGATACTATCGCCTGTGTGAACGCCACATGGATCGAAATTTTCAATACTGCAAATGATGACCACATTGTCAGCATTATCCCTCATAACTTCGAGTTCAAATTCTTTCCACCCAATGATTGATTGTTCGATTAGAACTTCACCAACCGGACTTAATTCCAGCCCTCTGGTGATTAATTCGTTAAATTCATCTTTGTTGTAAGCAATGCCGCCACCAGTGCCACCCATCGTGAAACTGGGTCGTAAAACTGCTGGAAGTCCAATTTTTTCACGAATTTCTTGAGCTTCGGCAAAGCTTTTTGCCACGCCACTTGGCGGAACCTTGACCCCAATTTTCTTCATGGCATTTTTAAACTTTTGGCGATCTTCAGCTTTTTCGATAGCCTCGGGGCTTGCACCTATCATCTCGACGCCAAATTTTTGAAGGATGCCTTTATTATGAAGTTCCAAGGCAACATTAAGTGCGGTTTGCCCACCCAAAGTAGGAAGTATTGCGTCAGGGCGTTCTTTTTCGATTATCTTCTCTAAAATTTCCCATTTGATTGGCTCGATATAGGTTCGGTCTGCAATCTCAGGATCCGTCATGATGGTTGCAGGATTGGAATTTACCAAAATTACTATGTACCCTTCTTCGCGAAGTGCTTTGCATGCCTGGGTACCGCTGTAATCAAACTCACAAGCTTGGCCAATGATAATCGGGCCTGAACCGATGAGAAGTATTTTCTTCAGATCTGTCCGTTTTGGCATAATAAAACTCGCTACTTTTCAAATCGGATTGGTAAATCGAATGAACAAAACCAGTCGCTTCGAGTATTATTTAATAATAACTCTATTCAATCAAACATCTTAGCCTTATAGAGGTTGTTTCCAAGATATTTCGATGGAATATTGAAATATCAGTAACCTTGGCTGGAAATGCAGGCGTTTTTAGAATGAGAGATTTGTTTCCACGACTAGAATTTACAGGGTTTGGCCCCAGCAGAGTCCTTCCAGAGGGATGTGAAACTGTTTGTGGTCAAATTAAAAAAAATGGCCCAGGCGGGCTTAAGCATCAGGTTAAAGTGCTTGTACCTAAGGAAGCTGGCATATATGGGATTGTTGATTCTTCCGGGATTTTGATTTATGTTGGGAAAGCCAAAAACCTTAGAAAAAGACTACAGTCCTACTTTCTTAAAAAAAAATCGAAAGAAAGAAAATTAATCAGGCGGGCCACTCTCATTTGTTGGCAAACATGTTTTTCAGAATTTCATGCTTTTCTACGAGAAATCGAAGTTATCAACCTATTTCTTCCTAGTGCAAATGTCATGGGCGTTGCTCATAGGTTGCGACCCGTTTACCTCGTTTTAACTTCAAGTGAAGCCCCTGCGATTAAACTAGTTAAAAAACTCTCGAGTAAATATTTGGAAGCTTATGGACCATTTAATCGCTCTAAAACCCTGCGTAATGCCGTAAGTATTTTGAATGAAACCTTGGGCCTAAGAGATTGTGCTGAAAAAACGCCGATTCATTTTGCAAATCAGAAAACCTTGCTGGGTTTATTGCCTTTGTTTGGTTGTATGCGTCACGAAATAGGTAATTGTCTGGGGCCTTGTGCAGGGGGTTGTGATAAAAAATCATATTTGGCGAAATTGGCCCAACTCAAAGGGTATCTTAAGGGGGAAGTCGGGCCGGTATTAGAAATTCTTCGCATGCAAATGTCTGAATTTGCAAATCGTCTTCAATTCGAGTTTGCGGGTCTGATTAAACAAAAAATTCACACTCTTGAGGTTTTTGCGCAGATCCTACTTAAAGTCAAAGATTTGGGTAAGCTAAATTTCTTGTATTGGCAAAAATTGAAGAACGGGATGTTTGTTATAAATATCATTCATGAAGGTGTTTTGGTTCACTCCGAAATAGTCGAACAATTTGACAGCAAGCGTTCACTCTCAAAACCTATACTCGAAAAAATAAGGCTAAAAATGAAAGATAGCAATCAAGTATTATGGGCTTCTTTCCAGAAATTACTTATTCAACGATGGTTTAAAAAAATGAAAAAGGAACTTGAACAGACAATATCTTTGCCAAAAGGTATAGGTTAGGCGTTAAACTTTACCCATCTTTCCTTGTTCTACAATTGGTATTGATTGTTTTTTTTTCGTTGTTATACCCCTCAAAGTAACTTCGATTAATTGGTCGAGCTAGGAGGAAACTCAATGATGAAAACTTTTTTAATACTACTTACTGTGCCAGCAGGTGCGTTACTGCAATTGGGTTGCGCTCATAATCGAAATCACGATTATCCACCTCAAAACTATTATCAGCAGCCCCCAGCAAACTATTGCGTACCTCAGCAGCAAACTCAACCTTGCATGCCAGTACAGGGTGCATCTTATAGCCCTAATACGCAAGGGAATTGGGCTCAACCCCGGGCTAATTGTGCCTGCCCATAGTGAGTATCAATTAAAAAGATAAAAGTTTTGATGACTCCTAATAAACAATTGGCTAATTCCCAGTTGTTTGTTACTATTTGGATCGAATAGGAATTCGTTTTTAGGAAAGGACTTTCAAATGTTGAACCGTGTAGTTGCATTTTTTATCTCTGGAATTTTAGTAAATTTGCTCTTAATTGGCTCCCCGATTACGGCCAATGCGTTTTATCAGGAAGACACGGTGTTAAAAACCGTACTTGTTTTTAACTTTATCACTGGCGAAGAACCTGTAAAAAATAAGATTATTGAAATACTTAAAAACAATGAAAAAGCTAAGAGAATAGTTGAAGGTGCTCAAAAATTAAACCCCGCAGATGAAAAAAAGCTGAATGGTAACGCTTATTGGTTGCTGGCGAGAGTGGCCCAGGAATTGCGTGAGAACGAAGCAGCAGTTGATTTTTACAATAAATTTTTAGTCGATGCTAAAAAATTAGGCAGTGGTCAAAAAATGGCTGCAGGGTATGGGCCATTGATTCAGATTCTTTTTGATACGAAAAAATATAAAGAATGTGAAAAATTGTGTTCGGAATTCTTAGATATTACCCTCGAGGATGAAGCTGCTTTTATACCAATTTTAAGATTGAAACCAGTGGTTTTTCGCAGAATGGTGCTCTGCCAATCTAGACTGGGAGAAGTAGATAAAGCAATCGAGAGGGTTGAAAAGCTCTACAAAGATCAGCCAGATAATTGGCTTAATCTTGAGCTTAAGGCTCGCATTCTAAGAGAAGTTGGCAGAACTGCTGATGCAGAGAAAGCCTATCAGGATTTAATTATAAAAATTGATTCGGATAAACGCTTGGGTAAGGATGAGAAAGAAGAGTTTCTTGAAGAAATAAAATATACGCTTAGCAATGTTTATGTTGAACTTAAAAAGATTGATAAAGCAGCAGACATTCTAAAAGCTTTGGTTGAAAAAAATCCGGACAATCCAACGTATCATAATGATCTTGGTTATATTTGGGCCGATAACGATTTAAATCTTGAGGAAGCGGAAAAATTAATTCGTAAAGCAATCGAGATCGAACGAGGTTTAAGAAAGAAGATCAAGAATCTTAAACCTGAATTTGATAAAGACAATTCTGCTTATCTTGATAGCCTTGCCTGGGTTCTCTTTAAGAAAAAGAATTATGCTGAAGCAAAAAAATTACTCGTTGAAGCAATCAAAGATGAAGAAGGCCAACATATAGAAATATTGGATCATCTTGGCGATATTCATTACGCAATGGGTGAAAAAGCAGAAGCTACTAAAGTTTGGAAAGATGCACTTAATTTCGCTGGTACCTCCAAAAGAGAGCAAGATAAGAAAAAGGAAGTAGAGAAAAAAATTGAAAAGAACAAGTAGGTGTTTTGTTGGTATAGATAAAGCTGGGCATTTATTGCCCGGCTTTATTTTGTTTCATGCTTTTTAGAGATTGCGCGTTTTATACCCGTTCTCTTTTTATCACCCTTTCCCTAAGGTTATTCTTAAAAAATGACATCTCCGGTATCAATATTTTTTGATATTTCCCTACCTAATGCTTCGACATGGTTTTATTTTTCATTGCTCTTAGCCTGTGCTCTTTTTTTTAAATTCAATCGGTTTTTAAGTTTTCGAAATCTCGATATCTTGTCGATTTTCTTTTTCATGCCTGGATTTCTTCTTCTTTTAGAAGGTGGGCACGATGATCGTATTTATTTTTCTTGGCTTTTGTTGAGTTGTCTGTTCTGGTTAGTCCGTTGCCTGTTGGATCTCGTTTTAGAGAGAAGGCCTGCGTTTAAGCCAAACCTTAATGTTCCCGGTATGTTATTACTTGCCTTTGCTTTTTATTTCAGTCTTGTTGCTGTTGCAGTTCGTGAGCCTAATCTTCCTGATCAAAGAGAAACCCGCCCGCAAACGCCAATCGATAAAATCAGGGAGCATGGCGAAAAGATTATCGAGAATAGAGGCGGGGCTGAGGTTGATGTATCCAAATTAAGGCTATGGGTTGAACGCGGTTTGACTTTGTTTTGCCATCTTCTTATTGCAGTTGGGCTTATTCTTGTTTGTTGGTTTCATTATGATGATTACCACCTTGGTTTTGCTTGTGCAACTCTTTATTTCTTGTTGCCTTATACTTATCTTATGATGCCTTATACTGGATTAAAAATTGGCCGTTGGGATCATTCTTGGTTGATGGCTTTAATGATTTGGGCCCTTGTTTTTCACAATAAACCAATCGTATCAGGGATTTTGATGGGTTTATCTTTTGGAAGTCTTTTCTTTCCTTTAGTATTGTTGCCTTTATGGTTTTCTTATTACCACGATAAAGGGATTTGGCGATTTGTAATTGCTTCAATGGCTTCTTTTGTTGTAAGCAGTATTGTTTTTATTTTAGCCTATGGCGGAAATACACAATACCTTGCTTCGACATGGATGATTTCGGATTGGATTCCTTGGAAGGAACCAATGACTGATACACAAAGTTTCTGGCATGGGGTTCATTGGGCGTATCGGCTTCCAGTATTTATTCTTTATGCTGTGATAGCTATTTCAGTTTATTTTTGGCCCACTCCAAAGACATTGGGCAACTTGATAGCTTTATCAGCAGCATTGCTGATAGGCATACAGTTTTGGTATGCGCACATGGGTGGAGTATATATTTTGTGGTATTTGCCTTTGTTGATTTTGGTTGTATTTAGGCCAAGTATTTTAACTCAACCTAAATCACTTGTTTAAACTTAATCCTTTGCGGATAGGGTCAAAAACTAAATTAAACAGGATAGGAAATGCAATGGGTTTTTCTCGCATTTTAGGTTTGCTTGTTTTAGTTGTAGTTATTTTAATTCCAACTTATGTATCTAAATACCAGCAGAAACAGTATCGAAATTTCAGGGTTGTTAAAAGCGGTGTTCTTTACCGAAGTGGCCAAATGACTCCCATTGGTTTGAAGAAAGTAGTCGATGAGTATCATATTAAGGCAATTGTTTCTTTAAGGGATTCCTATAACTCTGAGGCCCCTCCTGATGTTCAAGAAGAGGCTTTCGCACGGGAATATGGGGTAAAGTATTTAAGGTTGTCGCCTAAAAAATGGGATAGCGAAACAGGTGAACCCCCTGTAATGGAAAATATCAGACAATACTTTAAACTGATGAGCAATTCTGAAAATTATCCTGTATTGGTTCATTGTTTTGCTGGGATTCATCGTACTGGTTCTTATTGCGCACTATATAGGATGGAATACGAGAAATGGTCTAATGAAAAAGCAATATCGGAACTTAAGCGTCTTGGATATGATCAATTGGAGAGCGAAAAAGATGTTTATAAGTTTCTCAATGAGTTTAAACCAAGTCTACGATAAGTTATGTTAGTTTGTAAAACTCCTCAAGCGATTTGATAGCTTTTTTCCAGCGGTTTCTCTTTTTAAGCATTATTTCTGATTTTACATCGGGTTTATACATTCGCCCTTTTGGATCATTAGGTGTATTAAAATCATCCAGTTTCATTAGGCCAGAACCTATTCCCGCTAAAATTCCTGCCCCTATTGATGTCATTTCAGCGTTTGCACTTGTTTGAATATATACCCCAGTTGTATTTGCTAATAGTTGATTGAAAAATTTGTTTTCTGTCATTCCGCCATCGATTGCTAGTATTTTAATCGGATTCGAAAAATTTACAGCTATGGCTTCGAGTAAGTCTGCGACTTGATGTGTAACTCCTTCGAGGGAGGCCCTAGTGATTTCTTTTTTTGTTGTTTTTCTGGTTAAACCAAGAATTGAGCCTTGGAAATCACTATTCCAATAAGGGCACCCTAACCCTGAAAGTGCGGGAATAAAAACAATGTCCGAACTTTGATCCGATTCTAAAGAAAAAGTTTCCGATTCCGAAGCGGTTTTAAATATCCCTAAACCATCTCTTAACCATTGGACCGCTGCCCCTGCAATAAAAACACTTCCTTCTAAGCAGTATTGAAGTTTATGGCCTGTAGTTGCAGCCAAAGTGGTTAGTAATCCAGTGTCACTACTGATAGGAGAATCGCCTGTGTGACTCAAAAGAAAAGCCCCGGTACCGAAGGTGCATTTTGCCTGACCAGGAGAATGGCAACGGTGTCCAACCAATGAAGCTTGTTGATCCCCTGCAACGCCCATAATGGGTATTCCCTCAGGAAGGAAATCAATACCCGAAGTGGATCCAAAATTGAAAACGCTGGGTTTAATCTCGGGAAGAATATTTTTTGGAATATTAAAATCAGAAAGCAATTCATTATCCCAATCACCAATATGGATATTCATCAAAAGAGTTCGTGATCCATTTGTATGATCGGTATAAAAAGATTTAGTTCCAGAAAGTTTCCAGATCAAATAGGTGTCGATAGTTCCTGCAATAATTTTATTGTTATTGCATAAAGATCTTTGTGGGTCATAGGTTTCTAAAATCCAGCGGATCTTGGTTGCGGAAAAATAAGGGTTGAGTAGTAGCCCGGTTTTTTTTCTGATTTTATCATCTAGATGCATGTTCTCTTTGCAAAAATCCGAAGTTCGTGTGTCTTGCCAAACTATGGCGTTATGCAGTGGTTTGCCATTTGACTTGTCCCAAACTACCGTTGTTTCCCTTTGGTTAGTAATTCCAATGGAAGCTATTCGTGAGTAATGATTTGGGTGATCTTTTTTAAGTGTTAGAATAGTTGATTTGACACTATCCCAAATTTGTTCTGCATTGTGCTCGACCCAACCTGTTTTTGGATATATCTGTTGGATTGGTGCGCTACTTAGTGCGATGATATTAGCAGAACAATCCATTAAAACGGCCCGAGTTGAAGTTGTCCCTTGGTCAATCACGAGAATAATTGGATCAGAGTTCATTATAATTAATCTTCCATTGGTGTAATTCAAGTGCATATGCTTATGTTAGATTAAATGTTTGTGCATTTGATTTGAAACTATTTCTAAAGAAATAATGATAATACATGAATAGCCGATTCAATTTTGCAGGATTTTCTTGGGCTGTTAGTTTTGGAGCGTTGGCGACTCTAGCGTCATTATCCATGGAGAGAGCCAACTTATCTAGATTTGAAATTGGTTTACATGGTTCCGCATATTATTTTAGCATTGCCTTGGGCTCGATTTTTATGACAAGGTTAATCAGGAGTATGGGCAATATCACGATGATCGTTGGGCTAACTGGTTCTTCGATAAGCGTTGTTTTGTTTGCTTTTGCTAATTCATCACCAGAATGGCTGGTGCTTCGCTTGATAAACGGTTTTTGTGCAGCAATGGCACTTGTTCCTCTTGAAACCTTGGTTTATCAGAACGCAGGCCCTTTAGAGAAAGCTAAAGTTTTTGGTTTTTTCGAATTATGTTTGTCAGCAGGTGTTGGCGTAGGTGCAAGTTTAGCCCCGCTGTTGGAAGAATTCCAAAGTAGAAGTGGTTATGTTTTGTTTGGTCTTTTTCCAGTGTTTGGCGCGGTGGCGTTGGTTCAAATTAAAATGAAAATTGCTAATGCAGCAGAACTAGACACAATAAGTTTAAGTGATGTCAAGAAAATGTATGTATGGTTTTGTACAGCATTTACCCAAGGCTTCCTTGAGGGTGGTTTATTGTCCTACCTTGGATTGATGATATTAGGAATGGGATACGGAAATGAGTATGTCTCTTTTGTATTCGGAAGTATGTTTGCAGGTGTAATTTGTTCAATGCTATTCATAACTCGCTTAGCTGATGCCATTGGCCATAATCGGGTTTTATTATTAACGCATATATTATCATTAATATGCTTGGTATTGATGGGATTTAGTGTATCGATTGTTGCAATTGTAATTTTGATATTTTTTGTTGGTTTAACCTGTGGCGGCCAATATGCGGTAGCCCTTGCGTCGCTTGGATCGCAGGTGGATAGTAAAAAACAACCATCAGCAAACTCAATGTACCTGACATTAAATTGTGCGGGAAGTGTTGCAGGGCCGATAGTAATGGGTTTGTTGGGTAATGAAGGATTATGGGGGTCAATTTTTATAATTGGGTCCGTTCCGATTTTTCTTTTACTACTTGTATGGTTGGTCAATATCTGTTGCTATAAAAGGTGTATGGTAGAGAAAGCATAATAGATACGGTTCATAATTAAGAGATAAAATTTCGATGGTCAGGAATAGTGAAAAAATCAATTTGCCGATTTTGCAAAATTGGGATTGTCATGTTTGCGGGACATGCTGCAAAGAGTATTTGGTTCGTTTGAGTGAAGATGAAGTTGCAAAGATCAAGTCGCAGAATTGGGATGTTAATGAAGATCTTGGCGGATACCAACCTTTTCGGAAGACAGGGTTATTTAAAAACAAAATAAATTTGAATCATAGGCCTGATGGGAGTTGTGTATTTTTAGGGGAAAACAATCTCTGTAAAATTCATGGGAAGTTTGGTTTGGATGCCAAACCTTTGCCTTGCCAAGTTTTTCCGTATGTATTAATCCCCACAGGGAATGAATGGTCAGTGGGAGTGAGATACGCATGCCCATCAGCAGCAAAAAATCTTGGTACCTCGGTACTAAAACAGCGAGATTCAATTGAAGAGTTTAAAGATAAGTTGATTGAACGAGAAAAGTTCACGATTACGCTCGCAGAAAATAAAGTTAAGCCAATGCTTTCGAGTACCCAGGATACAAGCTGGGAAATCATATTTGCTATTAGAAACAAATTAACCGAAATGTTAAAAAATGGGAAACAGGACATTGGTCATTCTTTACGCTGCTGCATTGCTCTTTCTAATGAATTGAAATCAACAAATTTGAGCAAACTAGGGATTGATCAAGTTAAGGAGTTTCTTGATATTTTTGGAAAAGTAACTATTTCTGATGTGCCTGTTGATGCGTTTGCAGTTCCTTCGCCAAATTGGGTTGGAAGAATATTGTTTAGGCAAATAACTGCGCTTTTTACCAGGAAAGATCATGGTCCAAATCGTGGAATAGCCAACAAAGGACGAATAGCCCTTTTAAAAGCAGCAATTCAATTTGCTAGAGGTACTGGAACGGTTCCCAAACTTAATGTTTGGGTTTCTGATACGACATTTGAAAATATTGAATCAAGGCGCTGTGAGTTGGATGAAGAATCTAATGAACTATTGAAGAGATATTATCTAATAAAGATTGAATCATTACAGTTTTTTGGAGCTTCTAATTTCGGTATTCCTTTTTGGGAAGGTTTGAATATTCTTTTACTCACTTATCCCATAATTGTTTGGACTTCCTTGGCCCAAAGTTCCCAAGACCCGATGGTCGATAAAATTCAGCGTGCTATTTCTCTGGTCGATGATCACTTTGGATTCAATAAGATTCTCGGTGGTTTACGGCAAAGATACGGTTTTAATCTTCTTGCACAAAGAAAAGAAACGGAAAAACTCGTCGCTTGGTACTCAAGACAGAGCATCTAAAAGGTTCCTAGCATTTTCTTAAAACCCCTATTAGAATTCCTAAGATTCTTGCATCATTTCCAGGCAAAATAATAATGGGGTTCATTGTGCTGTTGCATGGCTCCAAGCGGATTTGTCCACGATCTAAAAAGAATCGCTTCAAAGTTACCTCGTGATCAATCATTGCGACCACTCTTTCGCCGTTAATTGCAGTCTCTTGTTTTTTTACAACAATAAAGTCGCCGTCTTGAATGTGATCTTCAATCATGGAGTAACCGCGAACTTGAAGTACAAAAATATTATCGCCCGGAAACATATTTTCTAAAACCAAGGTTTCTTCCTGCGGTATTGCTTGAATGGGAGACCCCGCAGCAACCAATCCCATAAAGGGCAGACCTTGTTTTGGTTTTTTATTATTGATTAATTGAATAGCGCGCGCAGAAAACCCTTCGCGTAGAATCATGCCTTTTTTCTCAAGTGCCTTTAAATGGCACATAACCCCATTTGGGGACTTAATTCCAAAAGCAGAACCTATTTCACGAACCGTAGGCCCATATCCCCTTATTTCAATCTTATCTTTTAAGAAGTTGTATATTTCTTTCTGTCGTGGGGTGAGGGTATCTAATTCTGAGTTCATTTTAAATTCCTAATAGTGAACTTAAGTACAATATACATAAGTATATGTAATGTAGAAATTTAAAAATACAAGGATAAATTATGCTTTTCAGCTTTTTTCTTAGAGCGATTCAGGCTTAAATTAGGTATCTATCTTCTTTTTATTGAGGTTGCTTTGACTGATTTTACCCCGTTTTTGTTCTTGAAAAAACTTCTGGACACCAATATTTTCGACCAATCGGAAGCAATTAATCTTTTTGAAGCTCTTATCGATGGCAAATTAGATGAAACTCAAACCGCAGTATTTTTGACTGGCTTGGCTTTCCGCCCTGATAACCCACTGTTTTTAGCAAATGCAGCATCTGAGGTGCTTAAAAGAGGCCAAAAGCTTCCCTCTTTTCCTCATAATGAGGCTTTAGATACTTGCGGTACAGGGGGAGACTATTCGTCTTCGTTTAATATTTCCACCACGGTTGCGTTTGTTCTTGCTGCTTGTGGGGTTCCTGTTATTAAGCATGGAAATCGCTCATCTTCGAGTAATTCTGGCAGTTCAGATGTGCTTCAGTATTTAGGTGTTCGAATCGATTTATCTCCCGAAGCCGCGGAAGCAACTTTTAAGAAGCTGGGTCTTTGTTTTTGTTTTGCACCTCAATATTATCCCTTTTTAAAAAATCTAGCTCCAATACGCAAAAAGCTAGGTTTTCGAACCATATTTAATCAAATCGGCCCTTTAGTTAATCCAGGTGGTGCAGGTACTCACTTGCTTGGAGTTAGCAGAAATTCTTTTCTGGATCTTTTTGCCGATGCTATTTTGCAAATGGGTAAACAAGGAATTGTGGTTTGTGGCGGTGGAAAAATCGATGAGGTAACCTTAGATGCCCCTAATGAATTACGCATAATCCATTCTGGATCGATTTCTTCTGCTATGGTTTTGCCTACCGATTTTGGACTAAGGTCGGTTTCCTTAAATGAAATAAGGGTCAACTCCATTCAGGAAAGTGCCGGTATTATCATTGAAATACTAAACGGAAGTACGATACCTGGCAGGGATGTGGTTTTGGCAAACACGGCCTTAGGGCTTTTAGCTGCAAAAAAGGTTAAAAATTTAAAAGAAGGTGTTGAAATGGGAAAATCAGCAATCGATCAAGGTAAAGCAAAAGTAATTCTAGAGCAGCTTAAAAGTTTCGTCGTTTAAGAAGGTGTAGATTCGTTATAAATTTCTATCTGTATTTCCATTGTGGGCCAACTAACCACCTTAAACTTCCGGTCCCTTGTCTGGGAAAACCATTGAATTCAATAAAAGCTGCACCGCACTTTTCCATTTCGATATTTGCCCCGGAAGCACCTATCAACCAGCTAACAAAAACACCAACATCAGGCATGTGACCAACGAAGGCAGCGGACTTAGGATTAAATTCTTTAATTATTTTGCAAATGATTTCGGGATAAGCACCAGGCTGAAGCTCTGATCTCTCAAAATAAGATTTATTTTGAGAAAAAATATCAGGGAAAACAAGTTTTGATGTTTGGCTGGTTCGGATTAGGGGACTGGAAAGAACAATTTCTGGCATTAGGTGAGCGTTTTCAAGGCTTTTTCTAAGCCTAATTGACTGTTTTATACCCTTTTCACTTAGTGGGCGTTCAAAATCAGTCCGAATGGAATTACCATCAATATCTAGTGCATCCGCATGTCGAATTATTAAAAGTTTCATCAAAACCTCTTATTTAATATAACTATATCAACGATTTTTTTGCCTGTTTATCTTAATTTCATCTTATTCACTTGGCATTGGGGTGGGCAGTTCAATGCAGTATTATCTATAATTTCTTTTTGATGTAGATAAGAACAATGAACCAAGATTGGATAATTCAGAGATGATTCGCAATGACATTCGAAATCTTGCCATTATAGCCCACGTTGATCATGGTAAGACGACTTTGGTCGATCAGATGCTAAAACAATCGGGAATGTTTCGAGAAAGTGAGTTAAAGGGCGTTTGCATCCTTGACTCCAACGACTTGGAAAAAGAGCGTGGAATTACGATTCTTGCCAAGAACATCGCATTAAAAATTGGCGATACGAAAATTAATCTAATGGACACGCCCGGGCATGCGGACTTCGGCGGCGAAGTTGAGCGTGTATTGAAAATGGCGGACGGTGTTTTGCTTCTGGTTGATTCCGCAGAAGGCGTAATGCCACAAACGCGATTTGTATTGCGAAAAGCGTTTGAGTGCGGATTAAGGCCAATCGTTGTAATCAACAAAATCGACCGTCCAGATGCGAGAATCGATGAAGTCCTTAATGGCATCTTCGATTTATTCGTGGAACTTGATGCCGACGAAAAGGCTTTGGATTTCATGACTATTTATGCTTCCGGTCGGGAAGGGATTTCTACCACCGACATGAGCATTCCACCTGTAGACTTTAAACCATTATTTGCCGCGATTTTAAAGTATGTTCCTGCTCCTGATGTCGATATGGATGCCCCGTTACAAATGTTGGTGGTTACCCTCGATTTTAGCGAATTTACTGGAAGAATCGCTATTGGTAAGATTTTTGCAGGGAAAATTCGTAAAGGTCAGCGTATCGCCCACTTAAAAACCGATGGAACTAAAGTTGAAGACACCGTCACTCAATTGTTTACCTTTGACCGATTGGGAAGAATTGAAGCAAATGATTGCAGTGCAGGAGATATTTGTGCTTTGATTGGTCTAGAGGATGTCGATATTGGTGACACGATTGCCTGTGTTACTAATCCTGTTGCATTACCAATTATTACGGTTGATGAACCAACACTTAGTATGGTTTTTCGAATTAACGACTCCCCTTTTGTGGGCCAAGAAGGCACCTATGTAACCAGCAGACAATTACGTGATAGGCTTTTTAAAGAGCTTCAATCAAATGTTGCCTTGCGAGTTGTTGCGGATGAAATTAAAAAAGATGAGTTCCACGTTTCTGGTCGTGGCTTGCTTCATCTTTCAATTCTTCTTGAAAACATGAGGCGTGAAGGATTTGAAATATCAGTGGGAAAACCACGGGTTATCAACAAGATGGTAGATGGCATTGAAATGGAGCCCGTAGAATTTCTAGTGATCGAAACGCCTCCTTCTTCTGTTGGTACCGTCATGGAACTTGTAGGTAACCGCAGGGGTGAATGTTTGAAAATGGATGGTCGCGGCGCAATGACCCATATCGAGTTTCTTATCCCAGCTAGGGGTCTTATTGGCTTAAGAACTCGTTTAATGACAGGCACCAGCGGCGAAGCCATTGTGCATCATAACTTTTATGATTACCAACCTGTAAAAGGTGGTGTACCTAAAAGAGCAAACGGTGTACTTATTTCTACCGATACTGGTAGAGCAACGCCTTATGCCATTGACATGATTCAACCTAGGGGAACATTGTTTGTGCCCCCAGGAAGCGAAGTGTATGAAGGTCAGGTATTAGGCGAGCATTGCAGGGATAATGATCTTCCTGTGAATATCTGTCGTGAGAAAAAGCTGACCAATATGCGTGCTACAGGTTCTGATGGAGTTTCTGTCATTAAACCACCCCGGGCTCTAACTTTGGAACTTGCCCTTGAGTATATTGAAGAGGACGAGTTGGTTGAAATAACACCCAAGGCGATTCGATTGAGGAAGATTTACCTCAAAGAAAACGAACGTAAAAGATCGAATCGAAGCAACTAACGATTTAATTCTACCTACAGAATTAATGATTCAAAACCCTTGGCTAATACCCAGGGGTTTTGTTGTTATTGGTCTATTAAATACAGGACACTTACTTTTTTAGGTGTTGAGCAATTAGATTAAGAGCGTCAAAAAAGTAAAACGCTGCGGTGTAATGCCCGCAGTCATACCACTGGATTTGTTGCTTCCCGCTTTTTTCCCAAAGAGCCTGCGCCATGACGGGTGGAACAATAACATCATTTCTCCCAGCGATTTGTAAAAGCTGTTTAGATTTAAGGTTTTCAGCGTGAGTTAATGGGTCAACAGGTGCAAGAAGATCAACGAGTTGTTTTTTTGTGCCCCCAAATAACTCAAAAGCTTTTCTAACAATAAGTGCTTGGGGATGATCATAGTACCCTTCAATTAATCCGCCACCCCCTAGAAGGACAACGACTTTACTGACCGATGGCTCCATTTCTGCGCTAAGAGCTCCGATCATGCTTCCCAAACTGGTTCCCGTAATACCAATTCTGGTTTTGTCGACATCGTTGCGTTGTTCAAGCCAAGCAACAGCAGTTCGGATATCAAGTACGGTTTGCTGGATGGCTTTGATAGTATGTTTGATATCGGGAGATAAAAGCCTGACTTTGCTATCTGGAGGCCTCCGTGGCCCATAGTAAGCCATTTGAACAAAGAGGCACCCAATTCCCCTTGAAGCGAGATAAGAGGAAATAGTGCGTGATAATGATTGGTCCCCGCCTGTAATATCAAGAACAACAGTGGCAGGAAAGGTTTTTAAATTTCTAGGCACATAATATTCTGCATAAACCATGTTGTTTTCAGGAAAAGGAGTCGTTATGAGGGATGGAAAAGTTAGGATAAATACATCAACATTTGAAACTGGAAGCTGATGTTTAGGTTTCAAGATATAATTAAGAATAGCTTTTTTGAGATGATAGATCTCGGGGGTTTTTTCAGATTCTGGCTTAGCGCCAACTTGAAATGTGCCCTTCTCTTCTACAAAGGTACCCGCATTTAATTCAGATAAGCCCACGACCGCCATAAAAAACAGCGCAATTGTTATGGACGTTTTCATGTTGTTCCAAATAATTCAGGGTTTTGAATTATCCCATCATATCACGGAATGATTCAAATAAATAGCTGCTATCATGAGGCCCCGCAGAGGATTCAGGATGGTATTGGACGCTCATTAAGGGCAGAGTTTTATGTCTCATACCTTCAAGAGTGTTGTCATTTAGATTGATGTGGGTAGGTTCAAGATGTGTAGGTAATGTATCAATGCCAACAGCGAAGCCATGATTCTGGGATGTAATTTCAACTTTTTTGGAGGCAAGATTTAATACAGGCTGGTTTGAACCGCGATGCCCGAACTTTAATTTGAATGTGCTAGCTCCGCAAGCATGGGCTATAAGTTGGTGCCCGAGGCAAATACCAAACATGGGCTTTTTCCCTATAAGTTCGGAAATGGCCTTATGAGCATAAGTTACAGCAGCCGGATCTCCGGGGCCATTAGAAAGAAAAATCCCGTCTGGATTTTGATCAAGCACATCTTGGGATGAGCAATTCCCGGGAAGCACGGTAACTTTGCATCCAATCTGAACCAGACATCTTAATATGTTTTGCTTCATGCCATAATCTAAAGCAACAACATGGTGCGTTGGTTTGGTTGGCGTTAGATAAGTAACCAAAGAACTGGTGAAACCCTCATTCCAAGTTGACTTGATCTTTGGCATTACTAATTGCGCAAGATCTGAACCAGCCATTGTTGAGCTTGAAATCGCCTTTTGAACAAGCTTTTTGTTGTCCATTTCGATGCAGGAAAGAACGCCTTTCATTGCGCCACGCATACGCAACCTTCTAACCAGCGCACGAGTGTCGATTCCTTCGATGCCGCAAATACCGGCTTTATTTAAGTAATTGCTTAAATCATCAATCGATCGATAATTGCTGGGGATCTTCGTTAATTCTCGAACTACGAAGCCTTCCACCTGTGGGAGATCAGACTCTACATCTTCCCGATTGATTCCATAATTTCCAATTAATGGGTAAGTCATGGTTACAATCTGGCCTTTATAGGAAGGGTCTGTGATTACTTCCTGATAGCCAGTCATACTGGTGTTAAATACTACTTCACCAGTTGATTCAACCTGGGCACCAAATCCCTTGCCGGTAAAAACAGTCCCATCTTCCAAAGCTAGTTTTGCAAGCATGAGTTGATTGTGCCTTCCTTTATACTGATCCAAGATGTCCACATAAACTTTTTACGGCTAAAGCCCAATCTTTCCAAGATGGTAGCAGGCAAAAATTAGGATCATAATCAAAAGTGATCGATTGCTAACATTTTCTCGAACTTTTTAAGGTTAATTAAAAGACTTTCTAAAGGAAGACCAATCACATTGGTGATAGATCCTTTAGAAATTTTTACCCAAGGATCATTTTCTTCCTCGATGGCATAAGATCCAGAGTGATTTTTCCAAGACCTTGTTTCAAGATAATGCTCAATTTCTTCAGGTATCACTTTTTTAAACGAAACGATGGATTGTTCCTGCCAGCACATCTGCAAATTTGTAGGTTTATGCCAAAGAACAACGCCCGTCCATAATTCGTGATCCCTTCCGGACATTCTTGAAATCATATCTTTGGCGTCATCACGGTCTAAAGGTTTAAGTAAAGGTTTTCCATCAATCCAACCGATGGTGTCAGCTGCAATAATAATCCCATCGCCAACCTGAAAACTTACTTCTTGTCCTTTTAGCCAGGAAATCAATGCCACTTGTTCTCTGGGGGATGAAAAACCCGAGGAAGGTTCTTCAATATCAGGTTTAATGATTTCAAAAGTGTGGAAAATTCTTTTGAGTAGTTCAATTCTTGAGGGAGAAGAACTTCCGAGAATTAAGTTTTGCTTGCTTTCCATTTTTGAACAGTTCTTTCTACCAGAGGAAACAATTTTTCAGGAACAAGATCATCGAGGCAGATCATTTTTGGGCATTTAGTAAGGTAACTGCCTTTACAAGGTACCGAAGTTGAAACGGTGTTATGAAATTGGCCGTATGGCCCATTCCATTCAACTTTAGTGCAAAGAAAGGGGGAAATAATATTTTTGCCCTGCGCAACTGCTATATGCAAAGGGCCCGTATCGTTGGAAAAGACAAAATCCATCTGCGAAATTACAGCAATAAGCCCACGGAGATTTGTTTTACCCGCAAGATTTAGCACCGGGGTTTCGGGCGGAATTAAAGCAGCAATTTCAGAAGCATTTTTGCAGTCATCGTTGCCGCCAAAAAGAATGATGCTTCCCGAAGTCTCAGATTGTGCTTTATGTAAAGTCTTTGCGTAGTAACTTGAAGGCCATTGTTTGGTAAGCCATCTAGCTCCGGGGCAACATCCAATCCAAGGCCTGGGAAGTCGGGAAATCAAATTTAAAACATGTGTTTTTTCAGCTTCATCAATAGGAAAAGATGCAGGTGGGATTTCTCCCGTGCAACCAAGAAACTTCGCAGCCTCCCAATACCTTTCTACTGCATGCATCCCTTTGGTCGGGTATCGAACCAAGTGCGTGTAAAAATAACTTGAACCTTCCCTGCAATCTTCAAGGCCAATCCTTTTTGGTGCTCCGCTAAGTCGGGTAAGAATTCCGGTGCGAAGTAAGCACTGCAGATCGATTGTCAAGGTAGGTTTGAAAACTCTAAGCTTGCGAACCAATTGCCAAAAAGAAGAAATAGACTTACCTAAATTTTTTTTCCAAATATTCCGGTCAAAGCTGAATACTTGGTCAATATCAGGATGATTAGTCAAAATGCTTTCATAGGATTGGTTAACCAACCACCCAATTTTAGCTTTTGGATGTGCTTGTCTTATCCCGCGTAAGAAGTGTAAACTGTTGGCAATGTCGCCAATTGCACTGGGTTTAATTATTAAAATCCGATCAAGATCAGCTTCGTTTAAAATGGAACTGGCTTTCATGGTTTTTAAATTGTTCCGTTAGGATGTAAAAACGAAAACCACTTTAGGGTTTCTTGTTCAAGGATTCAAAAAAAATCTTTACTCTTTTGTTTTGATCCTCAAGTAGCGTGATTATTTCCAACGATTCTTTTGGGCTTATGCCAAGTTTTTCTGGAGTGTTTTGTGCCGGATCTAATTGTAAATATAACTCCCTTGAATGTTTTTGGTATTTTAAAAGGCCCGCAGTATCTGATTCTGCAATGCAAATATCAACACTTGAAATAAGTTTGGAACTTTGTTTGAGGAATTCACTGACACTTAAACCAGGAAATGCACCGAATAAGAATTTTCTCGCCTCCATCACTTTATCCGATTTATTAAGCCATAAAGCTTTGAACTGTTTTATATCGGTTTCAACTTCAGGCGCATCAGGGAAAACAGACTCAAGAAGTTCAATCGCCTGTGGGAAATCTCCATCTCCTGCCATTCGCCTTGCCTCTATAATTTTGAAGTCCAAGATTTTTCTCTTGGGCGAGTTTTTATCAGCCTCAATTTTAATCAGTTTCGCTTGATAGTTGTTTACTTCAGCGACATGCCCAAGTAAAGCCGAGAGCTTTTTTTCTCCTAGTTTAATTTCATTATCACTTGCTATATCTGGCCATTTCAATTTTAAGTCATTGAGTCCTAAAAGAATGCCGTTGGTTTTTTCAAAGCTGTATTTTGCCAGTTTTTCAATTTTATCGATCCTGGTTTTTAACTCGTCGTCTTTGAATGATGGTTTGTTTAATTCTCTAAAAAGTGCCCCCATGAATGCAAGATGATCATTTACCTGTATCAACCATATAGTTTTTGGCTTCTCATAGGGTTTTTCAGGTTCGAAATTTAATGTAATCGATTCCTGTTCGTTTGAAGTTCTAAAGAACGGGAATTGTGCGATCGTAATACTGTTTTTGATTATTTCTACAAATGCAACTCCAAGAAATGTCTTTCCTGAATAATCGGAAAGTGAAAATATACCTTGATTATTTGTTTTAGAAGTAAAACCTTCCTGATTGCTGGCTACTTTAAAAGAGGATCGCAATACAACTGCTACTGGAAAATAGCTTTCTAGGCTTTTAACCTCCAAGCTTTGTTTTTTTGGGGTTATTTTAAATCCAATATCAATGGCAGTGTCCGGGATTTTAATCGCTTTTAATCCAATTAAATCAGGTAACTCGATACCGGTGTGTAATCTGGAATTGAAAAGGCGTTTTTTTTCGTTAGAAGCAACGGGATCTGTGAGTTGTAAAACCGTCCATTTATAAATGTTGTTAGATTTGCTGGTCTGGGTTCTTCTTAAAATTTGAAAGTAGTCTCCTTTTTTTGGAGAAAGATAATCTGAATCAGATTGGTTGTAACTTTCAAATTGAAGTTCGTAAAGGTCTTCGGTAATTTTTTTTGTAATCGTCGCTTTTGGTGCCAGATATTCCTTAATTAAATTCAAACTTTTCGATGGTATTTCTTCCTGGTTAACACAAGTTGTTTGTTGGGTTGGAAATAAAAGGTTGTTCTCGTAGTCAGCAAAGTTGATTTTTATAATAAAATGATTGTCTTCGTAAGTGACAAATAGAGTTGCTGACAAAGTTTTGTTGGTTTCATTTTTCAAATTAATTAAATTTGTTTGATCTACAAGTTTAAGTTCTTGTAATTGAATAATTCCTTTAAATGATTGTTTAACCCTGCTAGAAATTGATTCTTTAATTAAGTGCGTTTTTTGTTTTGTTAATATACCTTTAGTTTCAAAAGCAATAAGTATCACAAGGTTTTTTTCTTTTGATGGTGCAGCAACGCATGTACTTGCATGGAAACAAGAAAAAGAAAATAAACTAATGATAATCAAGGGCTTTTGCATTTCAAATTCCGCAATTATTTAGGTTGCTTTTGCAAGATCATCAAAAAAAACAGGATAAGTTTTAGCAACACATGAGGGATTACAAATGGTTATTCCAGGGATTTTTAATCCAGCAATTGAAAAACTCATCGCAATTCGGTGATCGTTATAGGTTTCAATTTCCGCCCCATGAAGTGAGGAGGGATGAATAATAATGCTGTCGGGAAATTCTTCAACCATTGCGCCTATTTTTCTTAATTCATTTGCAAGTGCGCTTATACGGTCTGTTTCTTTGTGTCGTATGTGGCCAATATTTGAAATCTTTGTTGTGCCCTTGGCAAAGCAGGCTACTACCCCAAGAGTCATTACCGTGTCGCTTATGTCGTTCATGTCGATATCAATGCCATGTAATTCTGAACCGGTAACAGTTGTTGAGTTGTCGTTTTGAATGATTTTTGCGCCCATAAGTTGAAGGGCTTGGGCGAATTTTATATCGCCTTGAAGCGATTTGGTTCCTAGTCCGGGTGTTGTAACGGTTCCGCCCGATATCGCTGCTGCGGCGTAAAAGTAGCTAGCTGCAGAAGCATCAGGTTCAATCTGGTAATCGAACCGGTTTCCAGTCTGATTCCCTTGGATTAGATATTCTCTGTCAGAAATTTTTTCAGTGTTTATTCCCCAATCTTTCAGCATGTTTAGAGTTATTTCAATGTAAGATTGGGAAACAATTTTACCTTCTAAAGTGATACGGGTTTCACCTTTGGCAAAAGGGGCTGCCATCAAAATTCCACTAATAAACTGACTGCTCATTTCTGAATTGATTCTTGCGTATCCCCCAGACCACCCTGAGGTTTTTATGATAACAGGCGGGCAGCCATTATTGTTTTCACTTGAAGAATTAATGTTGAGTTCATTTAAGGCTTTTAGCAAATCATTGATTGGCCTTTCCTGCATTCGCTTGATGCCATCGAGCTTATAGGTTCCATTTCCTAGTCCAACCATGGCTGTTAAAAAGCGCATTGTCGTTCCGGAGTTTCCTGTGAAAAGGTTGGCATTCGAAGAGGGAATTATTCCCGGAGCTTTTGGAGATGAAACAAAAGCTGTACATTCTTTCCAATTTACAGAAAGAATAAACCCAAGTTTTTCTAAGCAATCAACCATAATTTCAGTATCTTCGCTTCGTAAGATGCCGCTTAAATGGGTTTTTCTATTACCAGAATTGAGTGCTGCAATTACCAATGCTCGATTGGTGATACTTTTTGAACCTGGTAAATTGCACACTAAATCAATCGGTTTTTTTAATGGATTGATTGTGATCTTTTCTGAATATACTTGGTCTATTTTCATGGTGTTAAATCTTCATAGGAAACGCGTACTAGAAACAACCCCTTAGCTGGTGCGGTTGGCCCAGCATATTTTCTCTCTTTTAATTCTATAAGTTCAATAATTTTATCTTCAGGCCAATGCCCCCTTCCAATTTCTATAAGTGTACCTGCAATTGACCTGACCATATTATAAAGAAAACCGTTCCCTTCGATATTAAACCATATCCATGGACCCATTCGGTTTATTGATGCTCGATAAATTGTTCTAATGCTATTGGTACGGTTTGGCCACTCCGATTCAAAACATCGAAAATCATGTGTTCCAAGCAGTTGTTGTGCCGCTTTATGCATTTTTACATGGTCAAGTTCCTGTTTCACGAGATGACAAAATTTTCTTGTCAATGGATCCCAAATCCCAGATTGCCTTATTACATAGCGGTAGTGTTTTTTCTTGGCATCTTTTACTGAATGAAAATCATAAGGAACTTCTGTTATTTCACTGATGGATATATCCTCAGGCAATAGGGCGTTAAGGCCTAAAAGTATTTTGGATTCACTTAAAATGGAATCTACTCTGAAATTCGCAACCTGGGCTATAGCGTGAACTCCGGTATCGGTTCTGCCACTAGCATAAAGTGTGATTTTTTGATTGGTTATCTTCTCTAGGTGCTTTTGAATGGTTTCTTGGACGGTCCTAAATCCAGGTTGGGTTTGCCAACCCTGAAAATCTGTGCCATCATAACTAATAATAAGTTTTAAATTTCGCATAATAGGCATTGTGAATTACAAGCGAGATTATTCCCTGTAGGGTTATTTGGATATTGTTCGAATGAAAAGCTTTCTTTCATGCCTCTTTGATCTAGAAATAATCATGTTATGTTTGCCCAAGATCAATATCTTTCATTGTATCTTTTTATTACTTTAAGGGAATTAATTTATCATGAACGATGATGGGCCGGAAAGATGGATGAGTTTGGCCCTTGATCTCGCTATTCGAGGTCGTGGAATGGTTGAACCCAATCCTATGGTTGGGGCGGTATTGGTGAAGGATAATATTGTGGTTGGGATTGGTTGGCATCAAAAGTTTGGTGGTTTGCATGCAGAAACCGAAGCTTTAATCCAAGCAGGTGAAAAAGCCCGTGGAAGTACTTTGTTTGTTTCCTTGGAGCCATGTTCGCACCATGGGAAAACCCCTCCTTGCGCAAATGCTATTTTAAATTCGGGCATTTCTAAAGTGTTTGTGGCTATGCGTGATCCAAATCCGTTGGTGGCTGGCAAAGGTATTGATTTTTTGCAGGCTCATGGAATTGAAGTAGTGGTAGGTGTTGGGAAGGAAAAAGCTGAAACCATCAATGCCCCTTTTATCAAATATTACCTGCATTCAAAACCATTTGTTATAGCCAAGTGGGCAATGAGTTTAGATGGGAAGATAGCGACAAAATCAGGGGAATCTAAATGGGTAAGTAATGATAAATGCAGAGAAAAAGTTCATCAATTGCGTGGATTGGTCGATGCTATTTTAGTGGGGATAGGAACGGTGATTCGTGATGACCCAATGTTGAATGCAAGGCCGGAAGGGTCCAGAAAACAAATCCGAATTGTAATTGACCCAAATGCCAGGATAAGCCTTTCCTCGAAAATTGTGCAGTCTGCAAAGGATTATCCAACAATAATTGCTGTGCGTGAAAATGTTTCGCAAGAATCCAAGGTTGCATTACAATCATTTGGGTGTGATCTGTTAGAAATTTCGTCGGCTTCCCCTATTGAAGTTGTTAATGAAATATTAAGTCATTTGGGTCGGTTGGGCATTCAAAACCTATTGGTGGAGGGGGGCGGAAAAACACTTGGCAGCTTTTTTGATGCTTCTCAGGTTGATGAAATTCAGGTTTATATTGCTCCAATAATTATTGGCGGTGAAGATGCTATTACGCCAGTAGGGGGAATTGGAATTCTCGAGATGGCGAATCGACAAAGATTAGCTTCTTTTTCCAGTGAGATGATTGGTGATAATATTCTGTTATCGGGTAGACTTAAACATTATTACTCTGAATAAATTATTGGGTGTTTATGAAGACAACTACTTGGGGAAAAGAACTTTGGGCTAGATATTCTCCAAACTACGAATCATTTACATCGTTGTTTGTTTCATTTATCGTTCATATTACTTTGGTTGTTTTGATTATGATGCTAAGTTGGGAAGGGCTGAAAAAAGCAATCATTGGAGATGTGAACCGCAGGCTTGGAGTTTCTTCAGTAAGAGTTGGTGGTGGCACCTCATCGGGTTCTCCAGATTCGAAAGAAAACGATGATGTCATCAAGTCTTTACCTAAATTGAAAAACCAAGATAAAGAAATAATGCCGGAAATACCCTTAAAGTTAGACCCCTCGCCAACAGAAAAAATTCAAGTTGATAAGACAGGCGGAAAATCGTTGGTGGAAGATGCCAATACCAAAGCACAGGAGTTATCCCGAATCGGGCAGAATTTGAAAAGTAAATTAATTGATGGTTTGAAAGGTGTTGGGAATACAAAAGGTGGGGGTGTTGGCGATGGCCGGGGCGAACGAATGCTTCGGTGGATAATGGTTTTTAATACTACAAATGGTGCAGATTACCTTTCACAATTGATGGATTTGAATGCTCGCATTGCTTTCCCGGATCCAGATAAGCCTGGTAAATTTTTAGTTATTTCAAACCTTGGTGCTAAACCTATAACAACCATGGAATTAGATTTGTCTACGGTGAGTGATATTTTCTGGGTGGATGACAAAGCACAATCAGTTTCCAATTTATCTCGTGCAATGGGCCTTCAAATCAAAGCGGAAGCTTTTGTGGTTCTTATGCCAGTATCAGTTGAGGAGAAGTTGCAAAAACTTGAAAAAGCCTCTCTTCAAGGTGCTAAAGAGGAAGATATTCAAGAGACCCGTTTTGCGATAAGTAAAACTTCGGGCAAATATGAACCTGCAAAAGCTGATATTATCTTTAAGAAGAAGTAGAGTTATTTTTCTAGTGCTTGGAGTATTTGTTGGAAATCTGCGGCCCTTGCTGCATCTTGTATAGAAATAACTGCTTGGTAAGGAACATCATCGCTGTAGAATAGAATCAAATCTTTGCTTTTTAATTTTCGTGCAGAAGCTTTTAATGCAGTGGTAAGATTTTCGCTTTCAACTACTTGTTCATTAATGTAAAACAAGGTTTTTCCCGCTTCTGTTTTTATCACAACTTTAGTTTTTTGGTCAGCTTGAGTGGTGGTTATTGAAGGGATTTTTGAATCTGGATTGGTTTTCGCAGCTTCAAGATGTTGGACTAATTTTGCATAGCTTGTCAACAAGATGAAAAACACCAAAAGTACTAAACAGACATCTATCAAGGCATTCATGTCTATATTTTCATCTTCGTCATGTTTGATTGATGATTTGACTGAAAAAGTATCATCAAATTCTGGGTAATCTAGGAATGTTTTCCATGTGGTTTCCCCTTCCTTGCGTATTTCGTCATTGATGGATATTAACCCTGATACAATCAAATCTTGTATTTCGATGGACTCAAGTAAAATTGATTTAGAGTCTGAATCATGGTTTCTAAGATCCCAGCGGCTCATTTTTTTCCGGTGACTCCCAAGTGGATTTTAGAAATCTCATCTTTGCCAAATGATTTTTCAATTGAGGTTACCAAGGTGCGAATGGTTCCAGCGGAAATATCGCCCGGGGCATACACGGTTATTTCTTTAAACCCCTGCCCTTTTTTGATTTCACCTTGAAGGTGTGCAATGAGTTTATCTTGAGTATCAAATTTGGTTGCTTGGTTCTTTTTTCTTTCTGCAAATCCCACGGTATAAGATTTTTCGTTTTCTATTTCAATCCAAGCCTGATCTTTAACACCTTGTACACTTGCATATTCTGCAATAGGAAGTTTGGTGGATGTACCCGAACCCATTGATGATGAACTCATTAAAAAATAAACCAGTAGCACCAGACTTACATCAATTAACGGGATCATATCAACATCATCATCAACACCTTGATATTTTTTAAAAGAATGAAAAGGGGCTTCAAAAACATCAGTTTCATGGTTGTCTTTTTGCGGTAAAGTGCTTGCTAAGGAAGGATGCTGCCCCACTTCAAACCAATCTGCAGTTCCTGAAGGGCGTATTTTGTCTCGCCCAATTAAGCGTTTTTCTGCAATCCATTGCAAAATGGTTGCTGCGGGGATTTCTCGAATCACCTGATTGGATTTAACAATCCATACATCATAATATTTAGCATCTGGCAGCATAATTGATTTAAGGTTTAAGGGGTGTTTTTAATGTGGTTGCCAACTCAATAAACTTTAGAGTCGTTTTTTTTATTCGCAGTTCAAAATCATTGATTTGAGCTTTGAACATTACATGTGCAAAAACGAGTGGTATTGCAGTTACCAAGCCAAGGGCTGTAGCAAAAAGTGCCAAACCAATTGAGCCCGCTTGTTCAGACACGCCTCCCTGTGCTTCTTGGATTTTTGTGAAAGTTCCAATCATACTGATGACTGTCCCGAGTAAGCCAACCATGGTTGCTATTTTTGCGATTGCCAACATGGTTGGGAGAAGATAGTTAAGTCTCGGAATGATTTCAAATTCTACTGCATTGTTTATTTCTTTTCTGGATGCAGGGATTCCATTTCCCAGCCCTTTAATTCCCGCGGAGAATAATAACACCCCCAACCAATCTTTTTGATCATTGTTTAATGTTATTGCTGCTTTTATGCCATCGCGTAGCAGAACAGTTTTTAATGTTTCCATGTGGGCTTCAGTATTTTGCAGAAGTCCTTTATTTAGCAGAATTCGCCATGTGATTAAGGCTATTCCGCAAACAGACATTGCTAACATGGGGATTGCGAATATCCAGTCGTTTAATACAAACATCCAAAATGATGACATCGTAAGTCCTTTTAAAAGTTTACAGCTTTGATGATTTTATTAAGTCCATCGGGGTAACGATAGGAATAATTGATTTCTTTCTCGCACCATTTTCCCAATTGGAATAATTTGAGTTCAGAATTTGTTTGGGCAACCAGTTGAATTGCAAGAGGTAAGCCAGATTGAGAAAGTTGGCAAGGCATGGACAAAGCGGGCAGGCCGGTGAAACTCCATGGGGAATTAAAAGCCGGATCGCCAGTTGTTTCGTTGCTTGGTGCTTCTGTAGTTGTTGCAGGCACCATATAGCAATCGTGTTGCTTTAAGTTTGTTTCGAAATAATCCTTCCAGTATTTTTGTTGGTTTTTGCAATCAAGATAATATTCAGGTTTGATCTTAGAACCTTCTTTAATGAGGGATGTTATCTTGGGAGGATAATCTTCCGGCCTTCTTGAAATCCAATACTCATGGATTTTAAATGCTTCATAAGACATTATTGCGCGATGTTCCGCGATTGATTTTGCAAATGTTTCAGGCAGTTCAACGAAAGTTATTTGGGCGCCTGCTCTTTGAATTTTTTTAATTGTTTCATCTAGCATTTGGCGGATTTCTTCAGATGCATTATCCCAGAAGAAAGATTTGAGAACAGCAATGCATGGTGGCTTTGAAATTTCTGGATTATTCTTTTTGGTTTGTGTTATTTCTTCCCAGATTATTTCTAAATCTTCTATTCTTGGTGCTAGCATTCCCATATGGTCCATGGATTGGGCCAATGGTAATACGCCTTGTAATGAGATCCAGCCAAAGGTGGGTTTTATTGCAGCAACTCCACAATAACTTGCTGGCCTGGTAATGGATCCCCCTGTTTGAGTACCTAATGCTGCAGGTATCATCCCGGAAGCTACAGCGGCGGCCGAACCACTGCTTGATCCCCCCGGCGTTTTTTGCAAGTTCCAAGGGTTGCGAGTGGGTGGTGGATCAAAACTTGCATATGCAGTCGTTACGGTTTTTCCAACTAGGATTGCGCCTGCTTTTCGTAACTTGGTTATAATTGCTGCATCTTGTCGTGCTAGTGAACGAGTCCAAGACATACAGCCTGCACGCGTTGGCCAATCGTTTACATCAATAATATCTTTAACCCCGAACGGGATGCCATGAAGTTTTCCTCGATGCAATCCAGAAGCAATTTCTTTAGTTGCAATAATTGCATCAGATCTTGCCTGTTGTGGGTCTAGAAATTCCCAAGCGTTGATTATTGGGTCGATTTGCTTGATTCTATCCAGATATTTATCTAAAAGGTTAAGCGGCGTAGTTGAACCTTGTTTGATAGACTGGTATAAGGTTTGGATGGAATCCATTGGAGTACCTGCGTTTTTTCTAGGATGAAGAAAAGGTAAGCATAACATGATAAATGTTGCGGTTCTAGGGGCCTCTGGTTATACAGCGTTAGAAGTTATAAAAATTTTGCTCAGGCACCCGCACGCAAAAATTGTTGCTTGTATTTCCAGGCAAGAAGGCACGCCTCTCGTCTCTAGTATTCATCCTTCCCTTGCAAAAAGAATCGATTTGCGCTGCGAGGAGCTTGATCTGGCTTCATTAAAAAAGAAAGGTGTGCAATGCGTGTTCAGTTGCCTGCCTCATGGGGCTAGTATGGAGGTGATTCCAAAACTGATTAAAGCTGGCATCCGTGTGATCGATCTGTCTGCGGATTATCGGATAAAAGACCCTGTGATTTATAAAAAATGGTACGGTGAAGAACACCTCGATCTTTCAGGATTAGCTAGTGCTGTTTACGGTCTTCCTGAATTTAATTCGATGGATATCAAAGCTTGTAATCTGTTGGCGAACCCTGGTTGTTATCCACAGACAGCGATTCTTGGGTTGGCGCCTTTGCTGGTTGAAAAGATTATTTACCCCGAACAGATAATCGTTGATAGTAAAAGTGGTGTTTCTGGTGCAGGAAGAAACCCCAAGCAAAATACGCATTTTCCTGAATGTAATGAAAGTGTAAGTGCCTACCAAGTTGGCAAGCATCGGCATACTCCTGAAATGGAGCAGGCTCTCGAGAAAGTTTCTGGGGAAAAGGTGAAAATCATGTTTACCCCTCATCTTATCCCAATGGATCGGGGGATATTTTCGACTATATACGCCAAGCCTAAAAAAGAAATTTCTGAGCAGGCGATAAATGAGTTGGTGGGCAAATTTTATAAAGACAAACCATTTATTCGATTAGTTGATCATCTTCCATCAACTAAAGATTCCGTCGGTACAAATTATGTCGACTTACATTATAAAGTTGCTGGTGATTATATTGTAGTGCTTGCAGCAGAAGACAATCTTATTAGGGGCGCAAGCGGGGTTGCGATACAAAATTTCAACCTGATGTTTGGGTTTCCCGAAGTTACTGCTCTTCTACCTTGATTTTTAGTTAAATCCCTATTGACAAGGTTCTTCCTTCGGCTATTTCGAGTCTTATGTTGGGGTATTTCTTAATAGGGGGATTTTGTTATGAAAAAAAGGGTATTAGCCTTTGGTGCTTTGATTATCTTTAGTTCAATTTCATTTGGCCAATCTCAAAGTAATCCTAATGGAACTATTACGCAAAACAGTAATAGTTGGAATCCTTTTGCGTTTTTGTTGCCCAGTCCGCAAGATGCAGCGGCAATGCAAAAAGCCCAGCTTGATAACGCACGATTAGCACAACCACAGAATTTCTATAAACGAGATCAAAGCTTAATGGATTTCTTTAGCCCTTTGCCCAAATTGACTAATTCGAATCCGGTGGGCTATTCAAATTTTCCCAAGCGAAGCCAATTGCCTGGTAAAGATTATCTTAGGGGGTTTGGTTATAGGAATGGTGGGCAGTAAAATTCCACATTTATAAAAGTTTTCTTTCATAAATCCTCTGAGTTTGGTATAAGGAAATATCAAATACGGAGGATTTATGGCTATTTTACGATTTGGATTTTCGGTTCTTTTAGTATTATCTCTGACTTTGGGTTCATCAGTAGCCCAAGACAAAGATAAAAAAGCAGAAGATAAGACCGCTAAAGCTGATCCTAAAGAAAAATGGATTCCTGTGGGACAGGTTGTTGCAGTATTAAAAGAAGTTCGCGAAAGCGATAAATCCGTAGTTATTGCCATCCAAACTCAGGGATACAGTCCGCAAGCAAGAAGAGTTGTTGCTAAGATGGAGAATCACACTCTTTTTCTTAAAGATGATGTTAAAATTCGTTTGTTAAATCCCCCTGAAGCATTTGATGATAAGGGCAGAGCTAAAAAATATACTCCTAAAGAATTGAAAGAACTAAAGGGCGACGATTTAAAAACCCCTGGATATCCAGGTGATTTCTCAGATTTAGTTAATGACTTGATAGTGAATGTAACATTGATGCAAAAACCAATAAAACCGGTTCGAGGTGGAGCCACTGGCTTGGTGGGCGTTGCAGGAAAAAAAGACGATCCAGACATAGCTAAAGAATTAGGACCCAAAATATCAGCCATAGTGATTATGGGTCGCATTCCAGATTATAACAAAAGATAACTAGTACTTAGCTGCCCCAGAGTCTGATTTAAGTCCAACTTTTGCAAGAGTTGAAGCAACTCCGTCCATCATCATTTTTAATTCGCTGTTGATTGCTATAAACTGCCAGCCTTGTTCTATTCGAAGTTGTGCCTCTTCTGGGCTCATGCAATGAATTCCAGGTGCAACCTTATTTCTTTTGCATGCTTCTAATATTGTGTTTAATGCTGCGTTAAAGGCATCTGCTGATGGCCCCTTACCATCTGGGGTTCGCATACTTGCTGCAAGATCATTGGGCCCAACAAATATTGCATCAATTCCTGGTACTGAAAAGATGCTATCTGCATTATTAACTGCATCAATGTGCTCACATTGCAAAATTACCAATAATTCGTCATTCGCCTTGCTGAAATAGTCTGGTGCAGTTGCTCCAAAGTTTAAAGCATGAACATTGCCCCCAACACTTCGGGTTCCCAAGGGTGGATAAAACATTGCAGAAACTGCATCTAATGCTTCTTGCCTTGAATTCACCATAGGTACAACTACGCCAAAAGCCCCGTTATCCAGCGCTCTTTTAATATGATCATGGCGGTTGGAAGGAACTCTGGCCAAAGGGACACCGTTGGCATCAGCAATCGAAGCAAACATGTGGGTAGCGGTTTCCCAGCTTACTAATGTGTGTTCAATGTCTACAGTTAACCAGGAAAATCCAGTCCGAGCCATGAATCTCGTTGCAATGATGCTACCAAGCGAAAGCCAGGTGCCAAGAGCAGGTTTTCCTTCTTTAAGTGTTTTTTTTACGGGATTTGTTTTCATCTTTGGATTCCTTGGTTGTTAAAGAAAGTTCCTTACTAAAAGGATTAGGGTTATTATCAAAATTTTCTAGATCTTTGTCCGATAAACCAAAATGGTGGGCGAGTTCATGGATGACCGTTTTGCGAATTTCGATTATAAGTTGAACCGGGTCAGGGAAAGATTCTTCATGGGGATTTTTGAAAATAGTGAGTTTGTGGGTAAGAGAATGGATATCGATGGCATCTCCTGCCCAAGGGTGAGAAAGTTCCATGGGTTCAAAAAAACCAAAAAGGGAATGCCCTTCTTTAATCTCGGCATCAGAAAAGCTCGCTTTTTTAAGGGTTTTCTTGGTGGGAAACTCCTGAACCTCAACAACAACATTATCAAGGTGTTCATAAAAAAAGCTGGGGAGTGAATTCATGGTTTTTTTCACTTCCGCACAAAAGTCATCCATTGTTAATTGAATCATATGCTTTTTCATGGCTTACATTTACAACTTCAAAGTAAGATATAACAAAGATTACATGATCGTTGTAGATAAGGGAAATTTATATGCCTCCAAGTTTAAAAAATATAAAGCTGGTTAACGGGTTGGAGTTTTTTGATGTTGTAAAAGCAGAAATCGGAAAAAGAATTGTTGGCATGGATGTGGTTTTGGAAAAAATGGTGGTTGCAGTTCTTGCACGAGGGCATGTTCTTTTGGAAGGAATGCCCGGTCTTGCGAAAACGCTTTTAGCAAGCAGTATGTCGGAATGTTTAGACCTCAATTTTAAACGAATTCAATTTACTCCGGATCTAATGCCCTCGGATATATTGGGAACTCAGGTTTACTACCAGCAAATGGGGGAGTTTAAAATCAAGAAAGGGCCCCTATTCTCGCAGATTGTTTTGGCGGATGAAATAAATCGTGCCCCTGCAAAAGTTCAATCCGCACTTTTAGAAGCCATGCAGGAAAAGCAAATTACGCTGGGAGATGAAACCTTCCTTTTAGGAAATCCGTTTTTTGTGATCGCAACCCAAAATCCAATCGAGCAGGAAGGAACTTTTCCCTTACCTGAGGCGCAAATTGACCGATTCATGTTGAAAATATTGGTTGATTATCCCAAGCATCATGAAGAACTTTTGATTTTACAAAGACTTGAACAACTCGAAGAGCAAGGAAATATAGTAAAAGTTGTTGATGGCCAGAATTTAAACGAACTTTGTGATTTGGTTGCAAAAATTCATGTGGAAGAAAGTATCAGAAAATATATTGTAGATCTCGCTGTAGCTACAAGGTGCCCTGAGCAATTTGGCTTAAAAGGTGGCTATCTTGAGCATGGTGTTTCTCCGCGCGGAACGATTAATCTTTTGAAATCGTCCAAAGCACTTGCTTTCATTCGGGGGAGAGATTTTGTCCTTCCTCAGGATGTTAAAGAAATGGTACCAAGTGTATTTCGGCATCGAATGTCACTATCATTTGAGGCCATTGCTGAAAATTTATGTGCAGATGTGATACTTAATCAGATATTAGAAAAAGTTTCGATTTCTTGATTAGATGTGAAAGCGTCTGTGTTTTCCTAGGTTTTTCCAAAGATTAAAGATAGATATCTTTTTATTTAATTTGTAATATACACAGATGATCTTGATATTTTTGATTAATACTAAGGGAATAATATATGTTTACTAGGCGCTCGTTTAATAAATCGGTTTTCGTTGGTGCAATTGGATCTTCTGTGATTGCAAACGCATCCCAAGCACAGAAAACTAGTGCAAATGATAAGATTCAACTTGGTTTTATTGGTGTT
>QWPF01000060.1 GCA_003671255.1 Planctomycetota bacterium
ATTCAGGTTGTGATGGAGCAGTTCCAAGTTTTCCAAACTCGCCTGGAGTGTCAACTATTCCCTGCCCAAAATGATAAACCCATATGCGGTTTGCCATCGTTCTGTTGAATTGAGGATGCTTACCTGATGTAAGATATTGTGCGAATGCCAGCCTTCGTCCAGAGCTTTCGCCTTTATTGTTGGTGGGGCAATCCCAGAGTTTTGGTTCATGAACTGTAGCAATCGATAAATCCCCCGGAATGATTTCCTGCAAAGGTTGGCGGTAATCGCCCCGATGAAAAAGCTTTGTTGCAGGAATCTTACTGGGCACTTCTGACATGATTGCGTAGAAGTCTTCCTTGGGCTTTTCTGCACGCTTGGCATCGATGGTTACTTGCGCTTTCTTTAATTCAGCCATGGCTTTGGGGTCGTATTGATCAATGATGCCTGCCCGAACATTGATCTTCGGATATTTTTCGAAAAGCGTTTTCTGTTCTGGTGTGCGTTTTGCTTCTGATGTTTCAAATGCTTTTCTTACTGGTTCATGCAACTCTGCTGGAATCTTTTGTAGTTCTTTTTCGAAAATCACTTTGATGGTGCTGCTGGTGTCTGCTTGTAGTTTAGTTGCAAGTTCTTGAGCGACTTTTTCTATTTGCGCACTTTTTTCTCTATCAGGTTTGGTCATCAATGCTGCTGTTCGCTCTGCAGGCTTGCGCCATTGTGATGGATTGAATGCGGGTTCAAATATTGCCCTAAAGCGAAAATAATCTACCTGACTAATCGGATCGTATCGATGATCATGGCACTGGGCGCAACCTACCGACAAACCCAACAACCCCGAGCTGATGATCTTGATTGATTCGGTGAAGGTTTGTTCCGCTTCAGCGATTGCCCCACCGCCTGCAGTGATATCTGGGCCACAACGCAAAAAACCTGTCGCAGCAAGAAGTTCCCTTTGTTGAATCGAAAGTTCGTCCCATGGTTTTGGCGCTAGCTCATCCCCTGCAAGTTGTTCGATGATAAACTGATTGAAGGGTTTGTCGGTGTTTAGTGCTCGAATCACATAGTCGCGATATTTGTAAATGTGGGGCCTGAGGGAATCATTGGGGGAATCACCCTCGGTATCTGCATAACCTGCAACATCAAGCCAGTGCCTAGCCCATCTTTCGCCATACGCTGGAGATGCAAGTAGTTCATCTACAAGTGTTTCGTAGGCATTTGGTGCAGTGTTTTTCTCGAAGCGTTCCACTTGATCAATCGTTGGGGGTAATCCTGTCAGGTCGAGGTAAGCCCTGCGAATCAGAGTTCGCTTATCTGCCTCTGGGTTGAAACCCAGTTTTTTTTGTTGAAGTGATGTCAGGCACTTTGGGTTCTAACAGGGGTTTAAAGAACCAGTAATTGCGCTCCTCTTCGGTTATGCCAATACCTGGGGGTAGACTTTCTGGTTCGGTTCGAAGAGTTGGTGCGCCGTTTTTTAGCCATCTTTCGATAAGGGCGATTTTTTCTGGGGGGACCTTTTTTTCGCTTGGGGGCATCTCCCCCGATTTTATTCTTTGTAATAGATGGCTTTGCTCGGGGTGATTTTCTTTGATCGAAGCACCAGATTTACCGCCCCTTATCGCGAGTTTCTTAAGTCTTAAATCTAAACCACCCTTGGGCTTTTCTGTCGCACCATGACAATCAAAACAGTATGCCTTGAAAATTGGCCTGATATCTTCTTCGAAAGTTACCCTTTGCGGAGTTTCTGTTCCTAATACCAAGGCGAAAATAAGAATTTCAAAAGCGGGAAGCATTGGCGTGGTTAACCTAAGGTGGTCTTTAATTAATCTTCCCAATTATGTTCTTTACTAGCTAAAAGCGCAACCTTTTAAGCACACTTTTGCTATTTTCTTTCATGGATAGGCTTTTAACTGTAATCTAATGCAACCTGATTAGTCACGAATTATTCATCGAGGTTCACAATGTTGCAATTTTCTTTCTTGTTATTACTATCGCTATCCCCTGTTGGATTTGAATCCGCTAAAGTCACCGGGCCTTGGGATGTTCCTGCCTTGCAAAAGGCAAAGGTTGAACCCTCGTGGGCTGAAACTAGTAATGGGGTCAAGCAAGTTTATTACCCGGGGGAAAACTATAAGGGCAAACCTACTAAGATTTTCGCCTACTACGGCAAACCAGAAGGGCAGGGGCCTTTTCCTGCGGTGCTTTTGGTTCATGGCGGGGGAGGCAAGGCTTTTTCTGATTGGGTTAAACATTGGAATAATCGTGGTTATTGCGCTTTAGCAATGGATCTTGCAGGAAATGGGCCCAATGGAAGGCTGCCTGATGGTGGACCTGGTCAAGGTGATGAAGAAAAATTCAACGATTTCACAGCGGATAACCTTAAAGATATGTGGACTTACCATGCTGTTGCTGCGGTTCTTCGCGGCCATTCTATGATCGCTTCATTTCCCGAAGTGGATCGGAATAAAGTTGCAGTTACGGGAATAAGTTGGGGCGGTTATTTAACC
Organism: Planctomycetota bacterium; assembly: GCA_003671255.1. Taxonomy (GTDB): domain Bacteria; phylum Planctomycetota; class Planctomycetia; order Gemmatales; family Gemmataceae; genus UBA969. The sequence continues at coordinate 2,487 of QWPF01000060.1, forward strand.
TGCATCATTGCGGGGTTGGATGATCGATTGAAAGCTGCAGTACCTGTTTACGGTTGTGGCTACCTGCACGAAAACAGCGTTTGGAAAGAAAACCGATTAGACAAAATGGAAGTTGTAAGAAGAGAAAAGTGGGTTCGTAATTTTGATCCTTCCTCTTACTTATCGGGTGTGACTTGCCCGATCATGTTTATTAACGGGACCAACGATTTTGCCTACCCGCTAGATAGTTACAAAAAGTGCTACGATCTGGTTAAAGAAAAGAAAACAATTTGTATCAAAGTGCGAATGCCTCATGGGCATATCTGGACTTTTAAAGAGGTGGATGCCTTTATTGACAGCCAATTGAAGGCTTCCAAACCTCTTGCCAAAGTTGATGCTTTGCAAGTAATAGATGGATCAGCTTTTGTGAAGGTTCACCATGCCGTACCGATTAAAAAAGCCATGCTTCATTTTGCAACTAACGAGGGGCCTTGGCAAAAACGAGTATGGGAAACTATCCCTGCGACGATTTCAAACGATGTTGTAAGTGCTTCAAATGATGTTGTTAGTGTTAAGCTTCCTGTGGGCAAACCGATTGTTTTTTATATTTCGATAATCGATGAGCGGGATTATGAAGTTTCTTCAAACCACCTAGCTATGCCATTGCCAACAGTTAAATAGGTGAGGGTTTTAACAATCCAGAGGGATGGGTAAGATTAAACTGTTTAGCTAATGGTTGTTATGGCTTTTACCTCGATTTAGGGTTGGGATTTAGCGGAAAACAGTTGCCCTCATTCATTCCCTGTGTTATCGATATAGTGTAGCCTTCGTTAATTCCCGCCTTGTATATCCGCCAGGAGGCCTTGGTGTTTTCTGCACTTACTCTATTATTGTTTTCTTTGACATCACAACAGGGCGATGTTGTTTACTCAATTCCAGCTTCAATCAGCCTTACCACACCCGGTTCATATGCCACTCTTATAGTGGAAAGTAAAAATAAAAATGGTTTGATCACAGATCTTACCGATGAAGTTTCTGCCCGCATTGAAAATCCCGAAATCGCAATGCTTTTTCAAGGCAGAGTCTACGGAAAAAAAGCTGGTGCCACTCGTTTACTTGTTGATGTTCAAGGCCAACAACTTGTTGTTCCCGTTAGTTTTAATCCAACTCCTATAGCACTTAGCCCAACTTTTTATCACGACATCGAACCGATTCTTGCCAGGCACCAATGCAACTCCTCTGGTTGCCATGGTAAAGCTGAAGGCCAGAACGGCTTTAAGCTTTCTGTTTTTGGTTCGGATCCAGACTTTGATTTTGAATCGATTTTCCTCGATGGCCGTGGGCGAAGGGTGATGACTGAAGCTCCTTCCAGTAGTCTTTTGGCGAAGAAAATGTCTGGGATGATTTCGCATGGCGGTGGGGCCCGCATTCCAGATAACAATCCTGATTACCAAACGGTTATCAATTGGATCAAAGGTGGCGCGCCTAAAACTAATGATGCGATCCCCGATGTTGTCGGTATCGAAGTGCAGCCTCCTTTCCGGATAATAAAAGGTGGCGCAAAGCAAAAGCTGACTGTTTTTGCAACTTTAAAAGATGGCACCCGAAAAGAAGTTACTTCACATGCCCGGTTCTTTTCAAACCACGAAGCTCTTGCTGCGGTGGATATTCATGGCACTGTTTCTACTAACGAAATCCCGGGTGAAGCAGTAATTCTTGTTACTTATCGTAATAAGACTTCTGTTTTTAGAGCAATCCTCCCCGCAGTTCATCCGTACACAATTGGCAAAAAGTATTCTGCTGAAAACTGGATAGATCAGTTGATTCAAACTAAATTAGATACGCTTCGAATTCCTGCATCGCCTCTTTCTAAGGACGAGGAATTTGTCAGAAGGGTGTTTCTTGATATTACAGGCACGCTGCCTAATTCTTCTGATTTAAAAGCTTTTCTTGCTAATACCAGTGCAGATAAAAGAAGCAAGTTAGTTCAAGATCTTCTTAATAAGCCAGCTTATTCAGATTACAGCGCCCTCGTTTGGAGTGATCTTCTTCGGGTCGACCGGCAGACCCTTGGCACTAAACAGGCATATGCCTACTATCGCTGGCTCAAGAATTCCTTCAGTGAAAACAAGCCGTTAGATAAGCTGGCATTCGAGATTCTTTCTGCGCAAGGATACTTAGATGAACATCCAGAGGGTTTGTTTTATAAAGTCGTAAAAAGCCCCGGTGAGCTTTCGAGTTCCTTTGCCCAGATCTTTTTGGGCGTTAGAATTGCTTGCGCTGAATGCCATCATCATCCCTTTGATAAATGGACTCAGGCTGATTATCTTGGCATGCAATCTTTCTTTACCGGGGTTCGCTCTAAGAACGCTGGCAAAAGAGAAATCTTGGTTGGTGATAATACCTCGCCTGGCAGCAATGCTCGATACAAAGAAAAAGTATTCGCACATGCTTTGGGTCAACCCCTTCCAGAAGTGCAACCCAAGGGTGATGCTAGGCAATTGTTTGCTCAATGGGTGGTTAGCCCTGAAAATCAATGGTTCGCAAGGAATGCTGCTAATCGTATTTGGGCCCATTTGTTTGGCCATGGCCTTGTAGAGCCTATTGATGATTTTCGAGATACCAACCCCGCAAGCCATCCCGAACTTCTTGTCAAACTTGCCAACTACCTAATTGAAAACAAGTATGATGCTAAAGCACTTATTAAATTAATCACCTCATCTGAAACCTATCAGCGAGCTTCCACACCTGTACCTGGTAATGAATCCGATGAGTGGAACTATTCACGATTTCTGTTGAAATCTATGCCTGCTGAAGTTTTGTTTGATGCCATCTCTCAAACTACCGGAGTACCAGGCGATTTTGAAGGCTACCCAACAGGAACCCGTGCTATTCAATTGTGGGACTCCAGATATCAGGATTACTTCCTGAAAGTTCATGGCAGACCATTGCGAGTATCTTCCTGCTCTTGTGAAAGGCAGAAAGAACCAGGCATTGCGCAAGTTCTTCATGAACTAAACTCCCCCGAGTTGCATAGAAAGCTAAGCCATGAACAAGGTAAAATAGCCCGATTGATTGCAGGCAAATCAACGCAAAAAGAAATCGTTGAAGAATTGTTCCTTTCCTATTTCTCACGATTCCCAGATAAGAGTGAGCTTGAACTTGCAAACGAAGTTCTCGCAAAAGCAAAAGACGCAACATCAAAACGCGAAGCTTTGGAAGATCTTGCCTGGGGCATGATGAATTCCCTTGAGTTCCTATTTAATCATTAAGAACATGGTGCATGCATGAATAATAAAAGTTATTGTGATGGCAAAACCAGACGAGATATTTTGCGCCTCGGAGTAGCTGGCGTTCTTGGGCACTCCTTTTCCCTCCCTAATCTTTTCGCCAATGATCAGACTTCTAAATCGCAGAAATCTCTCATCTATGTTTTTCTGCATGGTGGGTTAAGCACCATCGATACCTTCGATATGAAACCCGATGCCCCTGCAGAATATCGGGGCGAATTCAAACAGGGCGATACCGCAGTACCGGGTATTCGTATCTGTGATCAGTTGCCTTCGATTGGCAAGCAGATGAATAAATTGAGTTTGATCCGATCGTTTCGCCATAATAATTCGGATCATGGGCCCGCAGATCATTACATGCTGACCGGGTATTTCCCGCAGGCTGGGTTCAATGCTGGACTTAGTCCAAATAATCACAGGCCTGGCATCGGATCGATTATTTCCAAGCTTGTTCCTGCAAATCAGGGCGTTCCTCCTTATGTTTGTGTTCCCAAAATGCACCCAAGTTGTGGACCAGCTTATCTTGGCCCCACGGCTTCTCCCTTCGTTGTCGAAAGCGACCCCAACTCGCCTTCTTTTCAAGTGCCCGATCTTTCTCCACCACTTGAAATTCGTGCTGATAGGCTCGATTCTAGAAAGCATATCCTTGAACGACTTGATCGCTTTAGAGCCACAGGCGAAATGAAGGCTAATCAAGGTGCCAAGAGCGTTTCTACCTTCCAGCAAAAAGCCTTCGATCTCATGACTTCCCCCGAAACGCGAACTGCTTTTCAATTGCAAAAAGAAAAAGATTCTCTCCGTGATGAGTATGGCAGAAACACTCTCGGCCAATCTTGCCTTCTTGCTCGAAGGCTTGTTGAATCGGGCGTTCGTTGTGTCACCATCGACCATAGCAACTGGGATACCCACGATAATAATTTCACTACCTTAAAGCAGGATCTCCTTCCTATTTTTGACAGGGCCATCGCTTCTCTGTTTAAGGATCTTACCGAACGAGGGATGCTCGAAAATACCCTTGTAGTAGTTACTGGCGAATTTGGTCGTACTCCCAAAATTAACAAAAACGCAGGCCGTGATCATTGGGGCCCTGTGTTCACTGTTGCTCTAGGTGGTGGCGGTATAAAAGGCGGTGTTGTCGTTGGGAAAAGCGATGCCAAAGCTGAAAAACCTGCCTCCGATCCCTATGGCCCTGAAGATCTCTTTGCCACTATTTGCCATACGATGGGCATGAATCCTGAACATGAATTTATCACGCCCGATGGCAGGCCCATCATGGCGGTGAATCAAGGCAGGAAAATTGAACCCTTGTTTTGAAAGTTAAACCATGCCTGTTCTTATCCTCAGATATCTTTTGTTGGCGCTTATCTTCGTTGCCTTGCCTTCAATGGCCGATGCCAACCCTCCAACGCTTTCGTATCTTTTTCCTTCAGGTGGCCAGAGGGGGAAAGATGTTCAAGTAAGGGTGGGTGGGCTTTTTTTACATTCCAATTCGCAGTTCGAAATCCTTGGGCCAGGCGTATCTCTTCAAGCTCCCTTGAAACGAATACCTTTCCTTTGGTTTGATGGCCCTCTTCTAACTCTTTCCGAATCCCAACAAGCTGAAGATTATCCCAAAGAACTTGCCACAATTGTTCGTATTGATAAAGATGCACCCCTTTCAAAAAGGCTTGCTAGGGTTTGGAATTCAGAAGGAGTGCATGGCGGGTGGAAATTTGAACTAGGTGACTTCCCCGAAATCATCGAAAAAGAATCTGAGCATTATCACACCCCAACCTCTATCTCTCTTCCAATCACCATCAATGGCAGAATCTATCCTAAAAATGATTTTGATGATTATCAGATTAAACTAAATAAGGGCGAGACAATCGATGCCTTTGTTTCTGCTGAAAAATTTGGTTCACCTCTTGATGCAAGATTAGAGATTCTAAATTCAAAGGGCGAAATTATTGCTGATAATGATGATGCTTCAGGCGTAGACCCTGCCCTTGTTTTTACTGCTCCGGTTGATGATCTTTACCTGGTTCGCATCAGGGAATCTTCGGGCAAGGGTAGCCCTGCTCATGTTTACAGGCTCTCTGTTTCTAAAAATCCAATCATTAAAGCCATCCATCCATTGGGCGCTAAAATTGGTTCCATCACTAAATTCGAAATCGTTGGACCCAACCTTGATTCTTCTTCCATGGAACTTAAAGCCCCAGATCGCATTGGTTATCATACTTTTCCAAATTCTAATCTTTTGTTTGATGTTGGTAATGCCACGGAGTATCTTGAAAACACTACCGGCGTTAATTCTTCCATCACTGCTTTTCCCTGTGCTATCAATGGTAAGATTCTAAAACTTGATGAAGTTGACTCTTGGGTGTTGGAGCTAGAGGCAGGTCAAAAAATTCAATTTGAATCACGAGGACTCTCTCTTGGTTCTCCTTGTAGGCCTAAAATCGCAATTGCAGATGCCATGGGTAAAGAATTGGTCTCCGCTGCTTCTACTACAGAACTTGATCCGGTTTTATTATTTACCCCTACAGCCAAGGGAAAATACACTTTGAAAATAGCCGAGGAAATCCCTGCCCGCGCAGGGAACTCTTTCACTTACAGAATTCTCATTCATACCGAAACTAGCAAAAAAACTAGTCTTCATTTTGTCGAAAACTCACTTACTCTTCTAAGAAATGGCGAAGCTACACTTAACTTGAAACTTGAACGACCTCTAGGGTTTGATTCTAAAGTTGATCTTGCGTTTAGTCCTTTACCAACTGGGATATCGATCATTCCCCCAATTCCATCTTTTGCTAAAGGTGCCAATCAAGTAGCAGTTAAAATCAAAGCAACACCCGAAACAAAAATCGAGTCTTTTCTCCTGGGGGCCTCGGTTACCATTTCGGACCAACCACCCGTTGTTGCTATTGTTCAATCAAAACCTCAAGATTCTCCAATCGATAAAGTACGGGTTGCAGTTGCGCTGCCGTGCCCTTTTAAAATCGTGGGCGAATACAACATGAAGTGGGGGAGCCGTGGTGGCACCCTTTCCCGTAATTATAAAATTGAACGCTCTGGTTACGATGGACCGATCACTGTTGAAGTTGCAGATAAACAAGCCAGACATCTCCAAGGAGTTCATGGCGTACCAAAAATCATTCCTGCAGGTGCTGTTGAATTTGAATATGCAGTTCAACTTGGCCCTTGGATGGAAATAGGCCGTACCAGTAGAATTTGCGTTGCTGGAGTTGCAACCATTAAAGATCAAGGCATTGATCACATAGTTAGTTACAGTTCTGTTAATCCAAATGAGCAAATGATTGCAGTTTTGGAATCAGGCAAACTCGATGTTTCCTGCGCTTCGCCAGATGTTGGTTATGAACCTGGTAAAACAGCTTTGGTTCATCTTGAAATATTTCGTGCCCCAGGATTAATAGGCGATGTTACCTTTGAAACAGTATTTCCCGATTGGACGGGTATTAAAAATAGTACAACAATTGTAAAAGCAGATAGCAGCAAAGTGGTAATTGAAGTTTCCATGCCCGCAAATATTAACGCTGCATTCCCGGTGTTTATTAATTCTAATTTAAAACAGGCAAACTCTTCGCATGAAGCAAGATTGAAACTAGAGATGATTCCCAAGGCTTCATCTGGTAAATAATTAAGGGGTCAAGCGATAATGTTTTTAACAACCTGCCCAGGTTGATTATCTGTCAGCGCTAATGCCTGCCCATTTCTTTGATAGGTAAGTTTCTTGTGATCCAAACCGAAAAGATGAAGGATTGTTGCTAGTAAATCGTAGTGATTCACCACATCTTTCACTGCATGATGGCCGAAATCATCAGTAGCACCATGTACATGTCCCGCCTTAACCCCGCCACCCGCCAACCACCAGGTGAAACCATAGGTGTTATGATCTCTGCCGATTTTTGTTGGCCCTGTATCGTTTTGAATCACAGGCAATCGCCCCATTTCGCCACCCCAGGTAACCAAGGTTGAATCAAGAAGGCCCCTTTGTTTTAGATCCATCACTAGGGCCATCGATGGTTGATCGACTTGCTTGCAGTTGATAGGTAATGCGGTTACTAATGCCCCGTGATTGTCCCACATTTGGTTTCTTGAAAGAATCTGCACGAACCGTACCCCGCGTTCAATCAGTCTTCGTGCGATCAGGCAGCGGGTTGCATAATCAGCGCAGGCAGGGTTATCCATGCCATATAGTTTTTTTGTCGCTGCACTTTCCTGCGAAAGATCCAACGCCTCTTTGCCTGCTGATTGCATTCTTGCTGCTAGTTCGTAAGTCGCAATTCTTGCTTCAAGCTCTAATTCCCACGGATGTTGTTGCTTGTGTTCCTTGTTAAGTACATCAAGAAAAGATAATAATCGTTCCTGGGGTTTTCCCTTTAGATGCATAGGTGGGTCGAGATTCAAGATCCTTGGCTCTTTTGATCTTACCACCGTTCCTTGAAACATTGATGGTAACCAGCCATTTGAAAAATTGGAAACACCCAGTACGGGTAGGCTGGCAGGATCTGTTAAAACTACATAAGCCGGGAGATTCTGATTCTCAGTGCCCAATCCATATCCAAGCCAGCTCCCTAATACCGGCCGACCAGCACTCACTTTCCCCGTGTTTAATGCTTCGATTGACTGCCCATGATTATTTACCCCCGTATGCATTGATCGAATCACCGTTATCTCATCCACGATCTGCGATGTGAAAGGCAGCAATTCAGATAACTCTATGCCTGATTTTCCATGCTTCTTGAATTTCCAAGGGGAGGCCCAGACCTTGTTGCTGGCTTGGTCGGTGGAATCATATTTGATCGTTCCAGGAAATGCTTTGCCATTAAAGCGATCCATTTCTGGTTTGGGATCGAATAAATCATGATGGCTAGGCCCACCCTGCATGAAAAGTGAAATCATCGCATTTGCTTTGGGGGCATGGTGCGGCTGTTTTGCAGTAAGATCAAATTTGCGCTGTTCTAACTCTGGTTTGATGGGCGCACCCAACAATCCTTCATTGTGCATCATCCACATTGCTGCAACGCTTCCCAAACCCATTGATGATTCCGCTAAGAATTTTCTTCGTGAAGGAATGTGATGCATCATTGGGATTTATCCTGTTGATTAATCAACATAAAGGAACCTGTTCGAAATTAATAATCCCTGACACAAAGCAGTCAATGATTGTAGTTCCGATTTACTGTCGTTTTTTTTCGTATCCTTTGAGAAGTAATCGGTTTGTTCCTTGATGAATACCAGAGATACATCAATCTCTTCTTTAGAGGGCGCTTTGGAATATATAAGAATCCAGGCAAGTTTAATCTGTTCTTCGATACCCATAGGCGCTGCTTTTTGCAACTTCATTGCTAGGTATTCCGCATGGTCTTGAATGAATTGACTATTAAGCATCAAGAGTGATTGTGTAGGCGAAGTTGAAAAATTACGGTGCTCACAATTAGGATTTAAAATTGGCGCATCAAAAGATTCAAATACCGCAAGCGGTGTGCTTCTTCTAACCTGAATATAGATACTCCTACGAAACTCCTCGCCTTTGAGATCCACTTTTTTCCCTGTAAATCTTCCAGCGCCATCCCTTGTATCTGTTCCTATGACGATTTGGCCGTAATCGTCTGGAGTTACAGGCACCGGCGGGCCATAAAGCTTTTCATTGATTTTGGCATTAATTCTTAAGATGGAATCCCTGATTGATTCTGCTTCCATTCTGCGGACATTCATTCTTCCCAACAATTTATTATCGGGGTCTGCCTTTTGCAGCGCTTCTGTTCGCAAACTTGTTTGTTTATAAGTATTGCTGGTCATTACAAGTTTGTGAAACTCCTTGAGATTCCAACCCGATTTCATAAAGTTTAAAGCGAGCCAGTCGAGGAGTTCGGGATGCGTTGGCGCTTCTCCTAGTTTGCCAAAATCTGCAGGATTGCCTGCTATTCCCTGCCCGAAATGATGCATCCAAAATCGGTTCACTAACACTCGAGATGTCAGTGGGTGGTTTTCCGAAACCAGTGCCTTGGCAAATGCCAATCTTCTTCCCGTTGTCGGAATTGAAGAGTCATCTTCTTGAATAACTCCAAGGTTGTGGCTTGCAAATAAGTCGAAATGGCCAGGTTTTATAACTTCTTTTGGTTGCTCGTAATCTCCGCGTTCAAACCTGTTCGTTACCGGAACTTTGTCGGGAACTTCTGTTAATACGCGATACGATGCAACTGCTGGTTTTAATGCGCGGATCTTTTCAGCTTCATCCGTGTATGCTTTAAACTCAACACTTAACTTTCCATCCCGCTGGATGATCAGCGTCGCATTTACATTGGAATTGGGGTAATCCGAAAGAAGTTTCTTCTGTTCTGCAGTCCTTTTTGTAATAGGCGTTTCAAAGGCTTTTTTGATCGGCACATGCATTTCAGGAGGAACTTTTTCTAATGATTTTTCGAACTCCACTTTTTGAATCGCACTTAGCCTTTCAATCCTTTTCTTGTCGATTGCCAAGGCTTTTGCCTCTAACTCTGCGCTTTTTGTTTTGTCTCGCGGATATTGAATTTTTATCTCTCTGCCTGGGATTGTTTTCCATTCCTTCCAATTCAATGCCGGTTCGAAAATCGCCCTTAGTTTAAAGTAATCCGCTTGGGATATCGGATCATACCGATGGTTATGGCACTGCGCACATTGGGTGGTTAATCCTAAGAAAGATGTTGAAACGATCTGAATCGTATCTGCAATTGTTTGATTGCTGGATAATTTTATGTCTACATCTTTTGCTGAACTGCCATCCGGGGCCATTCTTAAAAAACCGGTTGCGATTAGCTTTTCTAAATCTGCAGGTGAGGTGGATTGGTAGGGCGCTTTCAATAACTCATCCCCTGCAAGTTGCTCTATGATGAATTGATTCAGCGGTTTGCCTTCATTTAGGGATCTGATCACATAATCCCGATAATGGTAGGCGCTCGTTCTTATAACATCAGATCCGTCAAAACCTTCCGAATCCGCATACCCCGCCATATCTAGCCAATGACGACCCCAGCGCTCGCCATAATGCGCTGACTTAAGCAACAAGCCGATCTGCTTTTCGTAGGCATCAGGCGAACTATCGTTTAAAAAAGATTCGAGTTCAAGAGGTGTCGGTGGCATGCCAATAAGATCAATAAACGCCCTGCGCAATAAAAGGTGTTTTTCAGCGTTTTTGCTCAGTGTTAAACCTTTTGATTCCAACTTGTGTAATACAAATGCATCAATCGGATTATTTACTATAGATGTGCTTTTAACTGTGGGAATTGTTGGGTCTTTGATTTTTTTAAAGGCCCAATGATCTTTGTCATTTTCAGTTATTATAAAACCACGAGGAATTTCTTTGGGCTCAATGCTTGCAGTGTTGGCTCCGGTACTTATCCATGTTTTTAATAACTCAATTTCTTGACTTTGTAATTTTCTTTTTCCAGGAGGCATCTTTTGAGTTGTTACTTTATCAATCAACAAACTTTTTTCGGGATCATTTACTACTATACCAGGCCCTGTTTCTCCGCCAGTTACTATCAGTTTCTTAAGCCTTAAATCTAATCCCCCCTTGAGTTTTTCTCCCTCACCATGGCATTCAAAACAATGGGTCTTTAATATCAATCTTACTTCCTGTTCAAATACAGGAACCTCTGGGTTTGGAAACCCCAAAGTAAGTAATAGTAGTTGGCTGATAATGAAATTCATAGGTTTGATTCTTTAGCAGGTTATGCTTGAATCATACCATAAATTGAATACATAGAGTAAAACTTAGTTGTAAATAAGGTGATTTTAAAAATAGGCTATTCGTACTGGTTATATAAAAGTTACTATTTGAATCCTGCTAATTGAGCCTTAACATTTTTTTAAAGATAAATTAAACCCAGTACGAATGCCTATATTCATAAATATTATTGCTGCTGTTGCTGCTGAACATTAATAATGAAGAACCTATTTTTCAATTCGCAACTGCTGTGTTTTTGAATTGTTTTGTATCCTTCTGAAATTTTTTCACTTTTAAAATCTCGACTCATAACACCTAAACACGGAATCGGATTTATCTGAACTTTATGCAAAACCAAGCTCCAATCCCAGTGGTTATTAATTTTCCCCCCTTTCGGTATAACCTTCTAAACCTTGTTACATAATTCAATATCTGCATATCGCATGCCAATTCTCTGGGTGTTTTTATTGGTATGTGTTTTTGTGCAGGAATTGGGCTAAAAGTTTTTGTTTTTTATTTAACTTGGAAAGCGGTTTTTAAAGTCTTGCTTAAGAAATAGGCGCACTGCATCTAAAGTGTTCATTTTTTACTTGTTCGAAATCTTCATTAACTTATAAATACTCCGCCGGCGTTGTTGGGATTGCCGTTATAGAATGAAAAAAGCAGATCCAAAGCGGGGAAGCTGTAGCCGTTTACTTGGGGGCCGCCGCCTGGGCCTGCCCCGGTGAGCAAGTCTCTAATTCCATCCCCATTCCCATCGCTAATTCCTACTCTCGCCCCTCCTCTGAAGTTTTCATCATAAGCTAAAAATTGATTTAGCAAGGCTCCTGTGTAGGGGTCCCAAATTGCTACCACCGGCCCACCGCCTTCCCCCGCGCCTGTTACTACTTCAAATTTTCCATCATTTCCGATATCGCCAATTGCAACAAAAATCCCACCTTTGAAATCTGAAGGATAGGCATACCATTGATTGATTATTTCAAATGTTTTTCCATCGAATACCTTTACATGCGAATTTCCTCCAGAACCAGCTCCTGTTACTAGTTCTGCAAAACCATCCCCATTGATATCAATTGCTGCGACACTTACTCCCCCACTAAAGTTTTCTTGATAAGCAAAAAAGGATCGCAATACATTTAGGGTTAACCCATCAAAAATTTTAATGTGTGGTCCACCTCCGCTTCCTGCCCCCACAATAATGTCCATAATCCCATCGATGTTAACATCAGCCATTGTTACAAAAATACCTCCTCTAAACGCTGGATCAAATGCAAAGAATGTTTGTAATACCGTTCCCGTTTCGGAATCCATCATCATAATTGCTGGCCCACCCCCAGGCCCTGCCGCTACGAGCGTTTCCATTTTTCCATCATGGTTCATGTCTCCCATTGCGATTCGAAGCTCACCCGAAAACCCGGGAAATGGCATAACTGAATTTATTTGCTTTCCGGTGTCTTGGTCGATCAGATTTACCGTGCTACTCACCCCTGCTATAAATGAAGAACTTGATGCAGTCATCATTCGTGGTGGCGTTGGTGTAGGCGAAGGTGTAGGCGAAGGTGTAGGCGAAGGTGTAGGCGAAGGCGTGGGCGAAGGCGTGGGCGAAGGCGTGGGCGAAGGCGTTGGTGTAGGTGCAGGGCTAGGTGCAGTGC
>QWPF01000061.1 GCA_003671255.1 Planctomycetota bacterium
TTCGTGTAGTTTGGTAAGCGCTATTTTCTGTCGATGAACCCATTGCGAATTCATCAAGATTGGTTTTGCCAAGGATCACGGCATCGGCTTGATGAAGCTTTTCGGTTACATGCGCATCGTAGGGTGGGACGAAGTGTTCAAGTATTTTGCTGCCACAGGTTGTGGTAATTCCTTTGGTGCAAATGTTATCTTTAACTGCGATAGGAACGCCAGCAAGAGTGCCAAGTTTTTCGCCTTTGGAACGCCTCGAATCGATGGATCGAGCGGTTGCCAATGCTGCTTCTTCGTTAACTAGTAAAAAGCTTTTTACTTTAGGATCTTTGGCTTTGATTGCTTCTAGGAAAGCCTTGGTGATAGTTTCTGCGTTGGCTTCACCTTTTGCTTGAATTTGGATAAGCTCTGCAGCGGTTTTTTCAGTCAATTTGCTGGTTGAAGTAGACATTTCTGGCCTGTTGCAAAGTTAAATTGGATGTCAAATTCTTCGAAGGAAAATGATTATTCTAATATCGCAGGCACACCATAAAAGTTCCCCTGACGATCAGGAGCGTTTGCAAGTGCCTCGTTTACATTGATTGATTCTTTTAATACATCGTCACGGAAAACATTGGAAACATCTAGCGCATGGGCTAAAGGTTCAACATTATCCGTGTTAACTTCTTGAAGTTGATTGATGTAGTTTAAAATAGAGCTTAATTGCGTTGAAGCAGCAATTAGCTCTTCTGGTTTAAGCTCTAACCTTGAAAGGTGAGCAATCCATTTAATTTCATCTAAGGTAATCGCCAAGGGAAGCTCCCTAGAAGATACGATTAAACCATGCCGGCTTGGATTTGGAAGGGACGCTTCTTCACAGGGCGTTGGATCTTCCCGGATCGAATGCATTGAACGCAAACGGTAAGCCGTTGAACCGAGCCACCCACTTGGCATTGAAGCGTTTGTAGGTTTGGGCTGTGCAAGCGCTTGGATTTGCCTGTCACTTTGCGACCGATACCGCCGAGGTATTTTGCTTTACCTCTGTAAGTATAGGTGTTACCTTGGCCCGCTCTTTTTTCGCAAATATCGCATTTATAAGACATTGTCCCAGCCCCTTCGGGAAAAATTAATCGATTATCGCCTTAAGCTTTTCATTCTACAACTTAAACTCTAACAGGCAATATATTCAGTAATTTCTTCCATTGTTCTTTCTCTGTATAGCCTTTCTTACCCGTTTTTTGAAGTTGTATCTTTTATAAAACCGAACTGTACTGCCTTTTTGTATACTATGCTTCCTTTAATATCGATTCTAACGAAAACAAGGATCCAATAGCTTTGGAGATTGGGGAAAGATGGAAAACTTCTTGCGTTATACCTTTTTGCCTTAGACAATACTTATGTAAGCAAATCACCCGTACAAAGCATGGGGAGTTCGTTGATTTCTCGTGCTTTTGAAGAAAGTTTTTCGGAGAGTACCAAGCCATGGCAAAGAACGATAAAAAAGAAAAAAAAGATAGTGACCCAGAAGTTTTCTTTCCCAAAGAAGAGGGTGCAATCGATATCCCCGAACCTATTGAGGAGAATGATTCAACCATTGCCATGAGTGGATCTGATTTGGAAAAAGCGGAAGCATTGGATCCGCCAGAAGTTGAAGTTGATAGTTTCGAAGAGATTTCAATAGAAGGTTCTGAAAATATAATTTCCGAAGACTCCAGCGATTTTTCTGCATTGGATGATATTGAAAACACCAAGCAGCCTGAAATTAAGAAAACCATGCTGGCCAGAGATTCTGATATCGATGATGCATTTGATGTTTCTGGTTCTAATATTCCAGAATTTGGTTCTGAATCTTCTTCAAGCGAAGTCATTTCGATTGCAAACGGAAATGATGCTGAAGAAGAAGAAGTACAAGCACCTAGCCCAAAGAAAACCCAGTTGGCTTCCAGTCAATCAAAGCACACGCAATTTGCCCCTGCAGGTTCAGAAATTGATTCTGAATTTGGCGGGAGTGAAGAGGTTCCGATCGAACCAACCGCTTCTGCAAATGAATACGAACCAGAAGAACCACTTGAAGAAGAAGTTGAAGGCGCCACTACCGCATTTGATCATGATCCGGTTCAAGCAACAAATAAAACTCCTGATGAGGATGACTTCGATAAATACACCGATCCCGACTTGAATACGGGTTCAGGTGAACCAGAACCAGAACCAGAACAAGAACCCGAAGAAGCGGGGCCAGAACCCGTTGCACCTCCACGCAAGAGGGGCGGTATTTTGGTAGGCACGATGGTGGGAACCATTCTTGGCGCAGGCATGTTAGGTGGCTTATATGAATTTGGGATCGAAATCCCCCAAGAGTTTCGCATGAATAAAAGCGAAGCAGTTATCGCTCTTGAAAATGGCAAAAAGAGAGCTGAATCTGATGCCAAATCCAAGGCCGAGGAAGTTGCCAAAATCAAAGATGAAGCAGCAAAAGCTGATGAAGATAACAAAACCAAAGAAAAAGTATTTCTTGCCAAGCATGAAGCTGAGTTGAAGAAGGCTGCTGATGATAAAAAAACCGAACTCGAAGAAGCAGATAAGACCTACAATGTTTCGCTTAAGGCTGCAGATAAGAAGCTAGCAGACCAAAAAGCAGAAGCTGAAAAAACGGTTAAAGAAACCATGTTAGCAGCAGATAAGAAGGTTAAAGAAACCGAGGATACAGCCAAAAAAGAAATCGCAGAGGAAAAGAAAACGACTAAGGAAAAACTTACCGAAGCTGATACCAAGTTCACCACGCTGAAGGGTGAAAAAACAAAAGTTGAAGAGTCGCTCAAGAAATCTGAAGACTTTGTCGCTTCCATTGGAACAGAACTTTCTCAGGCTAATTTGGTGAAAGATAAAACGAATCCCACGAATGTGGTTGATGGCTTGAAAAAGGGTATGGAAATCATCCAGAGCAAAGATCCCCAAGGCATGATTCGTGGGTTGCAAACCAAACTGGTTGACGACACCACCAAGTTCACCAAGCAAATCGAAGTGGTAGATAAGAAATTAAAGGAAAGTCGACAGCCTGCAGAAATGCTTGATTACTGGCGCACTTTGATGGAGAAAAAAGGTCAGGGAGAATTGGAAAAGAAAGCTACCGAAGATGTTGAAAAGGTAATTGCGGATACTTCTTCAACTCCTGACTTAAAGGCGCGCGCCGAAGTTCTTAAGGGTATCACCCTGAGAAACCAAGGTAAGTATGTCGAAGCAAAGGCTTTGCTTGAAAAAGGTAAAGCTGCTTTAAATGCAGGCGATATTGCTTGGAAACTTCAAGCTGATATTGCACTTAAGGAAGCTAACGATCCCGTCACCCATTTTGTTGAATTAAGTAAAAAACAAGAGTCCATGAATCAAATTGTTGAGTCGGTAAACTCGCTAAGCAAGGCAATTGAACTTTCAACGCAGTTCAGCCCCAAGCGAAGGGCAGAGCTCCTTGCAGATCGTTGCTTGGTGGAAATTGAACGAGCCCAGGTCAGAGCCAAGGGTAAGCCACAACTCAATGACCCCTCGCTTTTGGCAGCAGCCAAGGATGCGGATGAAGCGGTCTTATCAAAGACTGCACTAGGGTACTATGCCAAAGGAAGAGTTGCTGAGGTACGTGGCGAAATTATCGATGCGATTGATTTTTATCGTAAAGCTGTAAACGAAAATAAGGCATTGGATGCCCAAGGGATTATTTATCGAATCGCACTTGCAAGGTTATTAAATTCAGTTTTGCCTACTAACATCAAGCCTAAAGAAGCAGATGTTGAAAAGGTTGGTGCTCTCGAAAAAAAGGAATCTGAAATGCTGACAAACTTATTTTCATTGTTGCTGACGGGGTTTTATTTCCAACAGCCAGAAATTGTGTTCCCACCAGAAAGCCCCAAGATCAGCCCCAAGGAATCTCGCAAGCTTGCGGATGAGATTCTTGCTTCACCCGATGCTCCTTTTGATGCCAAGGCACAAGCTTATGCAATCAAAGGTTTGCCCACCAAAGCGATCAGGGAATATGTCATTGGGCTTCGTGAAAAAATGGGGCCTATCCATTTTGAAAATCTCATGAAAATAATCGAAGATCACCCTAGCTTGACGAATCATAATTTAGGCAATCAAGCCAATCCTGTTGAAGCTGAACGCTTTTACGCTACAGGCATGGCGCTTTATTTTAACAAGCGATACCTAGAAGCTGAAAAAGCATTCATGGCAGCAGTTGAAAATGAAAGGCAAGATGCCCGTTATCAATATTACTTGGGGCTTTCTCGCTTGGCGCAAAACAAGGCTGAGGCTGCAGAGGCCTTTGAAGCTGCTTCCAAATATGAAAAACTTGGCAGGCCTTCGAGAGCCGCGGTTAGCACTTCACTTGAAAGAGTGCAGGGCCCACAAAGGCAGATTTTAAACATGTATCGTAACAGCCGTTAATTCTTTTTGGGTTTCTTGATTTTGGGGCGGAAGAATGGATCGCTTAAGCCTTCAAATTCTTCCTTCCCTTTTCCCCCGGGGAAGAATAGTTCCTCCCATTGGGCTGTTTCATCTGGCGTAAGCTCTACTGGTTTCATGGGAATATGAAGTTCTTCCTTGGGCTTGCTGTTGTCTCTTAGATGAAACTCTAAATCTAAACATCCAACTTGCAAACAACCTTTTTTCTCTGCAGCTTTTATCAGCCTTTTATCATCAGATACCACCACTAAAGCTTTGGGGAATCTTTCCTCCAACAACGCTGCTTCAATGTAGCTGTCTGCATCCGATCCCGTGGTAAAAACAGCCGTTATCTCGGGGTACTTATCCGTTCTCTTTGGCCCTGCCAAACCTCTCTTTGCATCGTATACAAGCGTGATTTTATGATTGGCCCCGGGGTTATCTTTAAGCAGATCGTGCAGATTTTTTAATAACCAGTTCCTTTCAAGTTCTAATACCCCAGGCGGAACTGAATCGCTTAGTTTCCTTACTGCTCGTAAAAGGTTATAACCATCAATTAGATAATGCATTGGCTATACTTTCTAAGATAATGACTTCAGTTACTATTTACATTAATAACCAATGGGAAACGATAATGGTTAAAAATATTCTCCTTTTTGATATTGATGGGACTTTGCTTTCAAGTGCGGGTGCGGGGAAAGATGCCTTGGAAAAAGGCATGGCGGCCAAGTTCGGTGTCGATCATATCGTTGATGGCTTAAGCCTAAGTGGGCGTACCGATAAAGGTATTCTGCATGATTTGCTCAGACTGCATGGAATTGAGCATACCGAAGCTTCGTATGAAACGATGATGAAAGCCTATTTAGCGAATCTTCCGGAGTGCCTAAAAAGTGTGAAGGGAAAGATATTGCCCGGGATTAAAACAATGCTTGAGGATTTGAAGACCCGGGATGATTGCGCGGTGGGGCTTCTTACGGGAAATCTGCGCGCAGGAGCCAAAATAAAACTGGGTCACTTTGGAATTTTTGAGCACTTTAAATTTGGAGGTTTTGGCGATCATCACCTTGATAGGGATGATGTTGCGCGGGAAGCTTTGGGTGAAATCCATACAAGATTTGGCAAGGATTTTTCTACTTCCAAGATATGGGTGCTTGGCGATACGCCCTTGGATATTAAGTGTGCCCGAGCCATTGGTGCCAAAGTGCTGGCAGTTGCAACGGGTTGGCACACGATGAAAGAATTAGAATCTCATGGGCCAGATTTGTTATTTGAAGATTTAACCCACACTGAGGATGTTCTTAAAAAGATGCTTTCTTGAAATAGAGGGCATTTTTTAAGCTGACCAAAATCATTTTCATTGTTTTACCATTGCAGTTGATGGGCAAAACAGTCAGGATAATAGATGTTGATGTTTAAAGATATATAGGGGAATACCATGCTGAGCAGAATCATTGCCTTGGCCATATTTTTGATTACCACCGCAGCCATCCATGCGGAATATTATTTGATTCGTGTGGATTTAACTAAGCCCTTGGATAAAGGGCAAGCAGCGGGTCCAGGTGCGGGGGTTCCCATGCCTCCGGGTGGGGCATTTGTGCCTCCGCCTATGCCGGGTGGCCCTGGTGTTAGGCCGATGCGCCCTATGACGCCCCCAGGAGTTGGCCCGGGTGAGGGTGGTTTCTCAGGCGGTATTATCGAAAAAGGTGAGTTCACTCTCAACTCTCGATTTGTTTTTACTGTGGTAGAACTTAATAAAAGGGTGGCTGTTCCCCAGACGATATTTCCATGGATTATTGTTGATGGGGATAACAAAATAAACCAGCAGGGGGCGCCTGCTGCTGGGCAACCGAATCCTGCACAACCGGGCGTAGCCGGTGCACCACCCGCAGTAACAGACCCACAGTTGAAAATTGGTCATTGGAACCGGTTCGACCACCCTTGGAATGGCAAAACTATGCCTTTGGTTACTACGGATGCGCCCGGTGCTATAACTGGTGAATACTTTGTCCCAAATAGCTCCATGCAATTTGTGCAGATTATTTCTGATGAGTCTGTGAAAAACAAATCTATCGCACTGCCATCAATCAGTAAAATTTTTGCAGATCGATCTGCAGCTTTAAAAGACAAAAAAAGTGTTTCCGATGTTGTGGATAAGGTTGGGAGATTTGCTCTCGAGCATGGAATGACAAAAGAGTTTCAAAACACGATGGATTTGTTGATCAAAGAATCAAAAAGCAAGTCGCCCATCTTGGAGACTTACTCTAAAACCAAAAAAGCGATTGAAGAAAAAGGTGCGCCAGAGCCTGCATTTGCTGCGCTTTCCAAAAGTGTCGTTGGGTTCAATCAGGAAAATTCAGATCACTTTGAAGTGATTCATGATGGGATTCCCAATGATCCAGATGTGAAACTCTGGGTGGCTCAGTTGGAAAAGAACTATACGACATTTTTCATGTGGTTTTCGCTGAACGGCACCCAGATTGAAATACCTAAAACTAAGCTTTCAGTTGTGATTACGACTAAACCCGATGTATATAACGAGATGCACCTTGCTTTGCTTGGCAACAAAGCCAAAGTACAAGGTTTTATGCTGCCTAGGGAAAAGCTACTTGTATTGTGCACCAAAAGGCTTGATCCCATTTCTGAAATGCTGGGCTTGAAAATGAAAGAGTGGACAACCAAGGGTTATGACTTTAATCAACTTCTTAAAGGGACAATAGGGCAGGGAAACCCGCCTGCAGCAGATCATTTAGATGTTGCTTATTCTGGTGCGCTATCTGTTTTAAATCGTGCTTTGGATCAGGAAACGGTTTGGAACACTATTGGGAACTTTGGCACCTTACAGCTCTTTTATGCCACCAAAACTCTTCCTACTAATGTGATTTTGCCAAAATGGTTTTCCGAAGGCTTGGCGGGTGTGTTTGAAACCCCCCATTGTTCACCTTGGATGTCGTTTGGTAGTGCCAACTCGTATCACCTGCCATTATTCAGGCAGATTTACAAAAACAAAAGGAACCCGATTGAGTTTGAAGCGATTCTTTCGAGACTGATGACAAGTTCTAAGGCTGCAAACCTTTCCCCCCAAGTTGGGCAAGAACAGTTCGCTACAGAAGCATGGGCGCTGGTTTATTTTCTAATCAAGAAAAAACAAACAGCATTCATGGCTTTTTGTAAAGACTTCGAGATGTCTCCTAAGGATGTGGTCTTAAGTCCTGGAGTGGTTTTAAAATCATTTAACAAGCATTTCTTGGCTGCTGATTCTGCTGATATGAAAAAAGCACAGACAACATTTCTTCTTGAATGGATTGATTTTATCTTCACTGAAAATCTTGAAGGAGAAAAGTTCTTTGTGGATCTTCGTAGAATTCAAAGTGAAATGCTAAAAACGCAGGATCTTTCAGTAACGGAAGACCCCACGGAAAATATGATCCTCAGACTTTTGCTCGAAGGTGGCGTTGAAACAGACGGAGTTTCAGGGAATACGCAACCCGGTGGGCCCGGAGCAATTCCACCGGGTATCAGGCCACCAGGAAGCAAATAAAAAGCTTAAATCCCTAAGCCATCTTGCTTATGTTTCGCACTTTGGCCCCAGATTTTGACTGAATCCCAATAAGCCTTTTCCACTATCCGAGTAATAGGTCCAGGTTTTCCTTCACCTATGGGCTTTTTATCAACCGCAATCACGGGCAATACCCCGGAGGTTGTTCCCGAAATAAATAACTCAGATATCTGCCCGAGTTGCTCCATCTGTAACGACTTTTCTCTGGCTGGAATCCCGGCCTTTGCAATAAGTTTCAACAGATGATCACGGGTTATTCCAGGAAGTATTAAATCGCTGCAAGGGCTTGTATACAAAATCCCATCTATTACACCAAACAAACTCGAGTGCGCAGATTCTGTGATGGTGCCATCTTTCAAATAAAACAACACCTCCTGGCATCCAGCCTCCTTTGAATCTTGAATTGCCAGCACATTTGCAAGTAGGTTGGTGGATTTGATGTCACAGTGATCCCAGCGGATGTCTGGGCGAGAAAGAAGGTGGATCCCCTTCTCACGCATTTCCGCATAAGGATCATTGAACTCTTGAACAAAAAGAAACTCAAAGGGTTTTACATCTTTAGGAAAAGCATGGCTCCTTGGAGCAGCCCCCCTGGTGATTTGAATGTAGACAATAGCGTTTTTAAATTTCCCCGCTGTAATGGTTTCGTAAACTCTTCCGGCAAGGGTTTCAAGGTTTACACCTTTGATGCGGATGAGGTTCAAGCTTCGTTCAAGCCTGACAAAATGTTCTTCTTCAAGCCACATTCTGCCCTGATGGACCCACATCACTTCGTAAACAGCATCTCCAAAAAGAAAGCCTCGGTCTAATGCAGGTATTTTAGCTTCTGAAAGCGGGGTGATTTCGCCATTAATGTTGGCTAATGCATAGGGCGGTTGTTGTGATACAGCCATGATTTAAAGCTCCTTTGAAATCTTAAGTGGCAGGCGGATGGAAAACTTCGTTCCTTTCCCCGGTTCACTTTGTGCCCCGATCGTGCCGCCGTGCGCTTCAATGATTTTCTTCGTAGTCGGAAGTCCAAGGCCGGTGCCCCCGGGCCGAGTAGAATAAAAAGGTTTGAATATCTTTTCTAATCCTTCTTGGGAGATCCCTTTGCCCGTATCAATTAAGTTGAGGGTAAGAGTTTCTGGAGAAATAGTAGCTTGAATGGTAATTTCACCACCCTTGGGCATAGCTTGTTCTGCATTTAAGAGTAAATTAAGTAAAGCTTGTTTAAAGATTTCGCTGTCAAGATAAACGGGGGGAAGATCTGAAGGCAGATATCGGTTGACCTTGATATTGGAGTTTCGCGCCATGGGCCCAAAGAAGTCGATGAGTTCTTCGAAAACCAATAAAAGATCGCAAGGTTGTAGGTTTAATTCTTCGATGCGAGAGAAACGGAGAAAGTCGTTGGAAACTTCGACAAGGCGTTCGCATTCGTTCTGAAGCCGCTGAACTCGTTCAAAGCCCCTGCGCTCTCGTTGCGTCTGAGGATCATTAAAATCCTCAGCAAGCAACTGAAGATTAAGGCCAAAGGTACTAAGATGGTTCTTGATTTCATGAATGAAACCGCCTGCGAGTTCCGCAAGTTCGGTGTATGGATCACTCATTAAAAGCTCCTGGTAAGGGCCCAAAAACTGGGCCCTCAGATTCCAGATTAAAATAATAAAGGATCAAGCAGAACTGCGATTAATCGCGGTTTTCGTTGTGGCCTCTGCGATTGTCATGATGACGCCTGCCACCATGGTCACCGCCACGATCACCACCACGATGTCCGCCAGAACCACCACCATTATCGGGACGATCACCACCACGGTCGCCGCCGCGATCACCACCGCGATCACCGCCGCGATCACCGCCGCGATCACCACCACGGTCGCCGCCGCGATCACCGCCGCGATCACCACCAGTATCACCCTGTGGAGGTCGTTGTTGTTGAACTTCAGGTTGTGGGTTTGGGTTTCGTTCGCGTAGGATTACTTTGCGAGAAAGTTTAATGCGATCATGTTCATCAATAGCAATAACTTTGACTTCGATAATATCGCCAACCTTGCAAACTTCTTCAACTTTGCTGATGAATTTGTCTTCAAGTTCGCTGATATGGCAAAGGCCATCACGGCCGGGAAGGATTTCAATAAAGGCACCGAAGTCCTTGATTGAAGAGACCTTTCCTTCATAGATTTTGCCAATTTTGACTTCTTCGGTGATAGCTTCAACTTTAGCCTTAGCAGCTTCAGCACCTTTGGAGTCGCTATGGGAGATGAAAACGGTACCGTCATCCTTGATATCAATTTTAGCGCCAGTGGATTCCTGGATGCCTTTGATGTTTTTGCCACCGGGTCCGATGAGGGCCCCGATCTTTTCAGGATTGATTTTCACAGTAAGAAGTCTAGGAGCAAAGGCACTGATAGTGGCCCTTGGTTGCCTTAAAGCAGCAAGCATGGATCGTAGAATGTCTCTACGGGCAATGCGAGCTTGCTCAAGGGTATCCTTGATGATGTCTGCGCCAATACCATCAATTTTCAGGTCAAGTTGGATTGCGGTAATACCAATACCGGTACCAGCGACCTTGAAATCCATATCGCCATAATGATCTTCATCACCCATGATATCGGTAAGGAGAGAGTACTTGTCTTTTTCCTTAACTAGGCCGATGGAGATACCAGCAACAGGGTTGGTGATAGGAACGCCAGCGTCCATAAGTGCCAAAGTGCCGCCGCAAACCGAAGCCATGCTGGAAGAACCGTTGGATTCCATGATGTCGGAAACCAGCCTGATGGTGTAGGGGAACACTTCAACAGTAGGAAGCACAGCTTGGAGGCTGCGTTCTGCAAGGGCGCCGTGGCCAATTTCTCTTCGACCGGGGCCGCGGTTAGGTTTGCATTCGCCAACACTAAAAGGAGGGAAGTTGTAATCGAGCATGAACTTTTTGGTGATTTCATCAGTGATGCCATCAACGCGTTGTTCATCGCTTGAAGTGCCAAGGACGGTGGTTACCAGGGCTTGGGTTTCACCTCGTTGGAACAGAGCAGAACCGTGGGTTCTAGGAAGCAGACTTACTTCGCAATAAAGGGCGCGGACTTGGCGTAAATCACGACCGTCAATGCGCTTGCCTGCGAGGATAAGGTCACGAACAATTCGTTCTTCAAGCCAGCCAAGAGCCGCAGAAACTTGAGCAGGAGTATGAGCGGGTTTTGCTTCACCTTCTGGCAGGTACTTTTTCTTTATTTCATCTTTGATTTCTTTAACCGCGGCAGAGCGCTCTGCTTTGCCTGTAGTTTGCTTCCTACGAGCAAATTCATCATAGAATTTGGTTTTGAATTCCTCATTCAAAGGATTTACAGCGGGTGCTTTGGGAAGTTCTTTTGTGGCAAGACCCATTGCTTTTCGCAAATCGTGAATCAAATCAACGATGATTTTGATTTGCTCATGAGCAAACATGATGCCTTCGTAAACTTGGTCTTCAGGAATTTCCTTGGCAAAACCTTCGATCATGGTGATAGCGTCTTTCGTGCCAGCCACGATTAGATCCAAATCGCTTTCCAGAACCTGAGCATAGGTAGGGAAAACAATAAGTTCACCAGCAACCTTGGCGATGCGAATCGAGCCGGTGGGTTGTAGGAAAGGAATCTGGGAAATATGAAGGGCAGCGCTGGCGCCAATCATCGCAAGTACATCGGGATCGAAATCTCGATCGCAAGAAAGGGTGCTGGCCATGATCTGAACTTCGCGCATGTAGTCAGCGGGGAAAAGAGGCCTGATGGGCCTGTCAATAAGGCGGGAAGTAAGTATTTCTTTGGTGGTTGGTCTGCCTTCACGCTTCATGAACCCGCCAGGGAATTTACCAGCGGCATAGGTTTTTTCGCGATAGTCAACAACGAGGGGGAAATAATCTTTGGTTGATTCAGCGGAGCCTTCCACAACGGTGGAAAGAGTCATGGTGTCTGCATAACGAACGATAACTGCGCCATGAGCTTGTTTTGCGAGTTTTCCTGTTTCAAGGATAAGAGTATGAGCGCCTAATTGTTTTTCTACACGAATTGCCTGCATAATAATAAAGCCTCCAACAATTTCACTTAGCGAAAGCCAAGAATGAAAAAGTGTTAAACGGAACTAGAATAGGGTTTATCGGGAAATTGCTTATGGATACAGAATTGAGAATCCTTCGTGGGAAGGAAACTTTCGGATTTTTCTTCAGAATACAAGACCTACTATCCAACTTGCATGTTCCCTAACAAAATTCCTGACCAAGGGAACAACCGGAACATCGATAGCTTTACCTGAATTCCCCGATGGAATTAAACCAGCCTTATACAAAGTAGACTAATTTGCCTACTTTATTTTCGAAGGCCCAGGCTGCCAATCAATGTGGTGTAGCTTTCGTGATCTTTACTTCGCAAGTAGGAAAGCAGACCGGATCGCTTGCTGACCATCATCAGCAAACCGCGGCGACTGGCATGATCCTTCTTGTGACTGCGCAGGTGCTCGTGAAGCTCATTCATTCTTTGGGTTAACAAAGCAATTTGGACTTCGGGTGACCCTGTGTCCGTCGCCTTACGGCGATACTTGTCAATGAGCTGAGTTTTGAGTTCCTTGTTGATCGACATATAGTTCTCCACCGACCTCCGTCAGGCTAACATAAGCCTTTGCTTGGTCCATAAACCTATTGCGTAAACTAAAATCCTATCATTACAGGGTGTGAAAGCAAGAGTGAAAGTGTTTAATTTAAATAAAAAGCCCGACTGGGTTAGCAGGCGGGCTTTTTATTAATAAACAGTGCCGAATTACTTGGCTTTCTTTTCGCCAGCTTTGATTTCGGTTACTTCGTCTTTGTCATTGGTGATAACAACAGCGCCAACGCCTTTTTCGCCAATTTTCTCAAGCTTCTTGGCAACAGCATCGTCAACCTTAGCATCTTTAGCGATTTTCAAGGTCTTTTCTTCCTTCTTAACCTTGATGGTCAAGCTCTTGCCAGCTTCGTACTTGGTGATTGCGCCCTTGTGTTCGCCAGCGATAACGCCAAAAGCAACCAAAACAACTGCAGCAGCAGCTACAAACATACGACGAAACATAATGATATACTCCCATTTAATGAACATAGCCCTACCTTGAAAAAACTTCCAAGGCTGGTGATTTCAGGGCTTACTCGCCCCAATATAAATCACCCTACCTACTAAACCCTTAAACATTGCAAAGGTTTCATAGTTATTTATAATTTTGCAGTTTTTTGTTAAAGCTCAAGCTTAAAGTTGAGTTTATTTCAGAAATATCCAAATATGATAAACAGATGAAAAGAGATCAGTCATTTCTTATGAACCTAGTTTTACTGCCCATTTTGCTGCCGATACCAAGCTGCTTTCATCTGCCATCCCTTTCCAAGCGATATCGTAAGCGGTGCCATGCGCAACACTAGTGCGAATAATTGGCAGACCCGCAGTAATGTTAACAGCTCTGCGTTGGCCTAAAAGTTTCAATGCAATGTGGCCTTGATCGTGGTACATAGCAACTACGCCATCAAATTCCCCTTGGCTTGCTCTTAAAAATAAAGTGTCTGCAGGGATGGGGCCTGAAACGGTCATCCCTTGTTGCTTGCAAATATTAGCCGCAGGTTGGATGATCGTTTGCTCTTCGTTACCAAAGAGCCCTCCATCGCTGCCATGGGGATTAAGTGCAGCAAGTGCAATGCGAGGAGTCCGGCCTAAAACTTTAGTAAGTAAATTTTCTAAGAGTTGAGCCCTAGCGACAATTCTTTCGACGCTAAGTTCATCGAAAACATTTCTTAATGCAAGGTGCAAAGTAACATGTGCCACTGCCAATTCTGGGAGTGCCAAAATCATGACATGTTCCGGGGCTTTGGTTCTAGATGCCAAGATTTCGGTGTGGCCAGGGTAATCGAGCCCCGCAAGATGCAAGCCTTCTTTGTGAAGAGGCGCGGTAACGATTGCAGTTGCTCGTTTTTGAAGTGCCCAATCAATCGATTGAATTAAATAATCATGGGCCGCCTTTCCTGCAGAGGCATTTATATCGCATATTTTGACAGTAGATAAATCCGCTGTTTTGATATTGGCGCAACTGATCAGATTCGGCAGGGGCGTTGCCTGTTCGGGTTCATCAATGACTTGAACTTTCGCATTTTTATTAATTAGATGAATAGCTTTTTCGAGCCAAGCAGGATCTCCCACCACGATGGGATCGCAAAAAGCGAGTATTTCGTCCCAGGCTTTCACGATGATTTCCGGGCCTACTCCAGCGACATCACCCATGGTGATGAGAATTCGGGGTTTTTGGTTCATTGATTTGTTCCTTGAAATGGGATTATTTGGAGCAAAGCATAGCAAGTAATCTTTCCATAAGTGTTTTGGGAGGGATCTGACTGCCCCCTTTCATTCCTGTATCTGTTTCGATGAGCCAAGTTAAAATCATATTGACTTTTTTGCGCCCAATTCTTCGAAGCTGAGCTTCAGCGCTGGTTTTCGTGAAACTGAAAAACCCGGCTTTTTCTAGTGCAAAAGCCATCGGTTTGTCTTGCATTGCAAATCTTCCTGCGTAAGCCAACTTTCGGAGGTGTGAACTAAATGCCCCTAAAAGCTTCATAGGTTCTTCGCCCTGTTCGAATAACTCAAAGAGCAATTGAAACGCTGCCCTTGGGTTTCCTTGCCCAATATGATCAAACAATACCCAGACCTTTTCAACATGCCCTTGGCCAACCAGCATATCAACATCCTTGGCGCTTATTTTTGGATTGTCTGCAGCATAGCAGGCGAGCTTGGCGATTTCTTGATCCAGTCTGCCTAGTTCGGGGCCAATGAGTTCAACCAATAGGGTTGCAGCATCGTTTGCGAGAGGTTTTTCATGAATGTTCTTAGCTTGAGAAATGCACCAGGCGACAAGTGTTTCTTTTCGGGAGGGCGCTTCGCAAGTAATTAACCCATCCTTGGCGAGCATTTTTGATAATTTGGTGTTCGAAGGCCAAGAAGAAGTTTCAAGGATGAGAACGCCATTGGTGCTGGGAGCTTGAAAATATTTTTCGAGAGCGGGCCTATTCTTGCTGACAAAATCATCTGCCTGTTCAACCCATGCGAGCCTTTTGCCACCAAAGAATGAAAGCGTGGTTAGCTCTTCCCTCACCTCTGCAAAAGA
>QWPF01000062.1 GCA_003671255.1 Planctomycetota bacterium
CTCAATCAGCGTGAATGCTGAATTTCTAGATCTGGATTTAAGCAATTGCGACATGATTTGGATCCTCCGTTTTCATTCTACCCGCATCAACGCGGAATACCTGATTCACAAAGTACACCCTTGTTTTTAAGGGGTTTTCTAACTGGACACTTGGTTTCTAAGATCTCACAAGACATTCTTTGAGCTACAAGAACCCTTGCAAAACCATTAACCACCTACTTACTCAACCTTACAAGCATACCGTCTTACTTACTCAAGCCTTCAAGCATACCGATGAGGGGCATGAACAAGGCAATAACGATACCGCCGATGACTCCCCCAAGGAACACGATCATGATCGGTTCGAGCAAGCTAAGCAAGCTTTCGACAAGGATATTCACTTCTTCTTCGTAAATGTCGGCAACTTTGTTAAGCATGGTATCGAGGTCGCCCGTTTCCTCGCCCACATCGATCATGTTAACCACCATGTCGTCAACGAGTTTGCTTTCCCTAAGGGGTTGGCAAATGGTATCGCCTTCACGGATGGATTCGTAAACGCGCTGGTAAAGGCGCTCGAAAACCTGATTCGTGCAAGTTGCCTTAACGATGGCCAAGCCTTCAAGAATGGGCACGCCTGAAGAAACCAAAGTTCCCAAAGTACGGGTGGATTGAGCAATGGCAGTTTTTTCGATAAGGCCGCCAACCACGGGAATCCAAAGATACATTCGATCGAGCACATACCCCCCCGTTCTGCTCATGCGTAGGAGCTTAAGCAGCAGCCAGAAGGTAAGCGGAATCAGAGGAAGCACATACCAGTAGGTGGAGACCCAACGCGAGGTGGCCATGAGGAATAGTGTAAGCGTGGGGAGCTTCATACCGAAATCTTTGAAGATTTTCTCAAATTTAGGGATGATGAAAATCATAATGAAAACGAGGATGGAGATGGCGACAAAGATAACCACGGCGGGGTAGATCATTGCGCCTGTGATTTTGCGTTTGAGTGTCTGGGCTTTTTCTTTGAAGTCTGCAAGGCGCTGAAGAATAACTTCGAGTGCACCACCCGCTTCACCAGCTTTTACCATGTTGACATAAAGTCGATCGAAGCATTTGGGGTGTTTGCCAAAAGCTTCGGAGAGGGTGGAACCAGATTCGACATCTTCGATAACATCAGCGATTGCGTATTTAAGGATACCGGCTTTCATCTGGCCTTCGAGAATACGGAGAGAACGAAGGATGGGGAGGCCTGCATCTTGTAGGGTAGAAAACTGCCTGGTGAAGGTACAAAGGGCTTTACCCGAGACGCCCCCGATGGTGAAGCCTCGCTTCTTCTTGCCGCCCTTTTTCTTCTCTTTGCCTTTTTTCGTCGCCACCTGGGTAATCTTCGTAACGAAGTACCCCATTTGGCGAATTTTCTGTTGGGCTTCTTCTTCGGTAGCGGCATCGACGGAATCTTTGACTTCGGTGCCTGTGGTATCCATCGCTTCGAATTTAAAACTAGCCATAACAAAACTCCTGAAGAGGGAATCGTGAAAGATTATTCCTCGGTAACGGTCTCGCGAATGATTTCTTCCATAGTGGTAAGGCCTTGATGAATGGCATTAACCCCGGACCAGCGTAAAGTTTTCATACCTGATTTAACACAAAGGTTGCGAAGTTCATCAGTAGAAGCTTCTTTGGAGATTAAATCACGAAGTTCATCAGTCATAACAAGAAGTTCGTGGATGCCCATACGGCCTTTATAGCCTGTATTATTGCAAGTATCGCAGCCTTTGCCGTAGAAGAACTTTTTGCCTGCAACCATTTCTGGGGTGAGGTTGAGTTCGAGAAGTTGATCCGGGCCGGGTTGGAATTCTTCACGACAATTGATGCAGATTTTACGGACGAGCCTTTGCGCAAGCACCCCTTCAACGCAAGCGTTGATGAGGTAGGATTGCAAACCCATATCGCGCATACGAGTGATGGTGCTGGGTGCATCGTTGGTATGAAGGGTGCTAAAAACGATATGGCCAGTAAGGGCGGCTTGCACAGCGATCTGTGCGGTTTCGAGATCGCGAATTTCACCCACGAGAATTTTATCGGGGTCTTGGCGAAGAATGCTACGAAGAGCTGCAGCGAAAGTCATGCCTACTTCGTGATTGATGGGGCACTGAACCAGACCTTCGATTTCGTATTCGACCGGGTCTTCGGTGGTGATGATTTTATCTTCGATAACATTGAGTTCGTTGAGTGCGGAATAGAGGGTGGTGGTTTTGCCTGAACCGGTAGGGCCGGTAACGAGAACCACGCCGTTAGGCTTATTGATAAGCTCGCGGAAAGTAGCGAGAACGGTGGCATCAATACCAAGCTTGTTGATATCGAGGGCAACAACGGATTTATCAAGCAAACGAATAACAGCGCTTTCGCCAAAGAGAGTGGGCAAGGTGCTGACACGCATATCAATGCGGTTGCCCCCGATGGTTAATTCGATACGCCCATCTTGGGGGAGCCTGCGTTCAGCGATATCGAGATTCGCCATAACTTTAATACGGCTGGCGATAGCATTTGCTAAATACTTAGGGGGAGGAGGAAGTTCGAAAAGAACGCCATCGCATTTGTAGCGCATTTTATAATCTTCTTCGAAGGGTTCGAAGTGAATGTCGGAAGCTTGATCGCGGATAGCCATGAGGAAAACCATATTGATCAGCCTGCGAACGGGGGCGGAATCGGCTTGTTCCATCAGGGATTCGAGATCGATACTGGTTTCGGTTTTGCGCCTGCCTTTGGTACCATCAGCTTCAAGTTCTTGGATAAGATCAGCGATACTATCTTCTTTGCCAGCGTAGGATTTTTTCTGAGCTTCTTCGAAAGCGGATGGAGAAACGAGGTAAGGGATAACTTCGTTAAGGCCGAGGAGGTTACGAAGATCATCGACTGAAGTAAGATTATTGGGATCGACAATAGCGACGGAAAGGATTTTGTCTTTAAAAGTAAGGGGGATAACCTTGTACATGGAAGCCATGGTTTCAGAAACCAGGAGCAGAGCTTCGGGCTGGGGCTTTTGTTCGTTGAGGTTGCCAATTTTAAGGTTGGACTGTTCTGCGAGGGCTTTAACGAGTTGATCTTCGTTAACGAGGCCACGGGAGACTGCGACGGTACCTAGTTTTTTGCCAGAACTTCGGGCTTCATCAAGCATTTCGAAGAGTTGCTGTTCATCGATGAGGCCGAGGCTGACGAGGATTTCGCCTATTTTTGGCCTACCACCAGAGGGTTTGGGCTTGGCTTCGACAGGTTTTTTAACAGCAATGGGGGCTGCTGGTTTAGGAGCTGGAGCAGCGGGTTTAGGTGCGGCTGGCACGGGTGCAGCGCCTGCTGGTCTGGGTGCAGTAGTTGCTGGAGCTGAGATCGGTGCTGTGCCTGCTGGTTTAGGAGAGCCGGGTACGGGCGCTGCGCCTGCTGGCCTTGGAGCTGTAGTTGCTGGTGCTGCGCCTGCTGGCCTTGGAGCTGTAGTTGCTGGTGCTGCACCTGCTGGTCTAGGAGCTGTAGTAGTTGGTGCTGCACCTGCTGGTCTAGGTGCAGTAGTTGCTGGCCCTGAGATCGGTGTTGGGCCTGCTGGTCTTGGTGCTGCAGCGGGATTAGCGCCCTGCCCTGTGTTAGCGGGGTTTTGCGCAGGCTTCGGGTTTTCGGGAGGAGTCGTGCTCATAGTTTAAATGCTCGTAAACCTCTGCTTAGCGTTTTGCACCGCGCGCTGGTGGTGCATCATCATCATCATCATCATCGTCGTCATCGCCGCCTTCGTCTTCAGAAAGTTGTCCAGCTTCAGCTTGAGCAATCTTTTCAGCGAGTTCGGTAGGCTTATTGGATTTGCCCAGAGCTTCTTCTTTATCGACTTGGCCGGAGCGCCAAAGTTTGAAAAGGCTATCATCCA
The DNA here is from genome assembly GCA_003671255.1 of Planctomycetota bacterium. Classification (GTDB taxonomy): domain Bacteria; phylum Planctomycetota; class Planctomycetia; order Gemmatales; family Gemmataceae; genus UBA969. The sequence goes on from QWPF01000062.1 coordinate 3,884, forward strand.
TAAGAAACATGCCATGCTTACGGCCTGTTTGGATGGAAGAATCGATACGGTAGGTTTTATTTTCACGAATAAGGTTGGAGATAGCAGGGGTAACCACCATGAGTTCATAGGCAGCGCACATGCCGCTGGGCTTTCTGGGCAACAAAGTTTGGGAAAGCACACCGATAAGGGCGGTGGAAAGCTGGGTTCGAATTTGATCCTGTTGTTCTTGTGGGAACACATCGATGATACGGTTAACGGTACTCGAAGCGCCATTGGTATGGAGTGTACCGAACACCACATGCCCTGTTTCCGCAGCTTCGATAGCAGCATGAATGGTTTCAAGGTCGCGCATTTCACCGACGAGGATGATATCTGGATCCATACGAAGAGCCCTACGAAGGCCTTCTTTAAAGCTACCAACATCGGTGCCGATTTCCCGTTGGCAGAAGGTGGACTTATCATGCTTATGGAAATACTCGATGGGATCTTCGAGTGTGATTACATGCTTATCGTAATTATGATTGATGAAGTCGAGCATGGAAGCAAGAGAGGTGGTTTTGCCTGAACCGGTTGGGCCGGTAACGAGCAAAAGCCCTCTTGGTTTAACAATAAGGCGTTTGATGGCTTCGGGCATACCCATTTGTTCGAAGGTTAGGAACCCGCTGGGGATACGACGCATAACCATGCCGATATGGCCACGCTGGCGAAATACTGCAACACGGAAACGATAGCCATCCACAAACTCGATGGCAAAGTCGCAGCCACCTTTTTCTTGAAGTTCCTGCTGGCAACGATCCGGGGTGATACTTTTCATGAGAGCGACAGTATCTTCGTTATCGAGGATTTTGGTGTCGAGTTTTTTCATGCGGCCTTGATGTCGAATAACCGGTGGTTGGCCGGTTGTGATATGTAAGTCATTAGCTTTTAGCTGGATTACGCTGTGTAAAAGCTTATCGATTTGTACTGAAGCCACAGAAAAGACCTCCACCAAAACATTCGAGAACGGAAAAAAAACAACTAGAGCCAAGAACTTGTAAGAGAGAAATCTACCCCAAGGTAAAAAGAATCGCAACAAAAAAATGAAGCGATCAATGCCTCTGGAAAACTTTAAGCAAAACTCCCTATAGTATTATTCTCGTTATAACCGAAGGAACAATCAACTGGGTTGAAAAAACAATTTATTCCCCAATCTATTTTAGGAAGAGAAGGGAGCAAATGGTTCAATCAATGATCGAGCACACTATCATGATGACAGGTGCTAAGTACTTCTTCGAAGGTAGTCATACCTTTGCAAACCTTGAGCATACCATCGTCAAGAAGATTGCGCATACCCTTAGATTTAGCATGTCTTCTCATTTCCTGTGCAGAAGAGCCCTTGAAAGCCATTTCGCGTAATTTCCCATCCAATCGCAACATTTCGTAAATCCCTTGACGACCTCGATAGCCTGTTTTATTGCAGTTTGAGCAACCTTTACCACGCACGAACTTGCCATTACCAATTTGCTCTGCGGTAAGGCCGGAAGCCTTGATATCGGCAGGAGTGGGTGTGTAGGGTTCCTTGCATTTAGGGCAAATCCTGCGAACTAGGCGCTGTGCCATAACTGCAATAATACTGGAAGCCACAAGGAAAGGTTGAACCCCGATATCGATTAGGCGAGTAATTGCACTGGGTGCATCGTTGGTATGAAGGGTGCTAAAAACCAAGTGTCCAGTGAGTGAAGCCTCGATGGCGATCTTGGCAGTTTCGGCATCGCGGATTTCCCCCACGAGAATAACATTGGGCGCCTGCCTAAGCATTGCACGAATGATGCGGGCGAAATCGAGCCCGATATTGTGCTTAACTTCGCACTGGTTAATGCCTGGGAGATAATACTCAACAGGGTCTTCTGCGGTGATGATTTTCCGCTCGGTGGTGTTAAGTTCATTAATGGCAGAGTAGAGGGTGGTGGTTTTGCCTGAACCAGTTGGGCCGGTAACAAGAAAGATGCCGTTAGGCCGCTTAATCAGGTTTTGGAATCGGGCAAAATCGTCTTCAGCTAAACCAAGATCACGAATATTCACCTTAATATTGCTACGATCGAGAATACGCATGACCGCAGATTGGCCATAAACCGTGGGTAAAAGACTAAGTCGAAGATCAAAATCACGGCCCTTGAGCGAGGTTTTGATACGACCATCCTGAGGCCTGCGCTTTTCAGAGATATCAATGCCCGCCATGATTTTTAAACGCGAAAGAATGGGCAGGAGGTATCTGTAAGGGGGGTTCTCTTTTTCCACCAAAACCCCATCGACCCGATAACGAATGCGCACTCTGGTCGCAAAAGGCTCGATATGAATATCACTGGCGCGAAGCTCGACCCCTTCAGAAAGGATTTTATTTACCAATTTGATAACGCCACCTTCGCCAGTATCCTCGCCCGCTCTACCAGCATCGGCTTGGGCAAATTCGTTTTCGATTTCAGAAAAATCGATCAGGGGTGCGGAATTATCCACATCATCCTGAGGATAAACCTTGTCGATGAGTTCGCGGATCTGCTCTAAAGAAGCAACCACGGGAACGATTTCCTTGTTCATAATGAAGGAAAGCTTTTGAATCATGCCAAAATCGCTGGGGTCTGCCACTGCAAGCTTAACACTGAGGCCATCCGTGGAGATCGGCACCACATTGCTTTCGCGGGCGGTTCCCGCTGTCATCAGCTTAATGGCTTCATCGGGCACTTCGATATCGGTTAGGTCAATAAATTCGTAATGATTAAATTCAGCAACAGCTTTGGCAACTTGGAGAGGATTGGCATACTCGAGCTTCAGTAAGGCATCCTGCAGGCTGCCCCCATTCTTCATCACATCTCGAGATTCCTGCAACTGATCGCTGCTAATAACCTGATTTTTGACTAAAATGTCACCGTAATCGCCACGCGCTTTTGCCACGGACTACTCCTTTTCAAAGCACCAAACAAGAAATCCCTACCATGGCTATTGTCATGAAGGTTGGGCAATCTTGCAAGTGATTAAAAGGTAAAGCTTGCGGTATTGGCAAGAATATCATTAAATAATGGAGAGGTGACTGCCGGGCCCGGATGGCCACGGCAACAAAAACAGGAATAGCAGTTACCCGTTGGTGAACATTTGCAAGCAAATCAAACTCAAACAAATTTGAATCGCCCAAAGCGAATTGTCGTGCTTGGCTCTACAGGCTCGATCGGAATAAGCACGCTTGATGTAATCGAATCTTTACCGGGAAGGCTGGAAGTATTCGGATTAAGCGCCCATAGCAAAGTAAAAGAGCTTTTAGAACAAGCAAAGAAACACAAGGCAAAATTTATAGCGGTGAGCGATGCTGAAAGTGCTGCAAAAATAGGGTTATCAGAACTGCCCCAAGGATGCCAACTATTAAGTGGTGCGGATGCAGTGATAAAGTTGGTGCAGATGGCGGAAGTGGATATGGTGGTTTCTGCAATAGTGGGTGCAGCAGGGATAGTAGGAACCTGGGCGGCATTAGAAGCAGGCAAACCTGTGGGCCTTGCAAATAAAGAAACATTGGTGGTTGCGGGGCCGTTGGTGATGGAACTGGCACGCAAAAAAGGTGTCGCAATATTGCCTATTGATAGCGAACATAGCGCCATATTTCAGGCCATGCAAAGTGGGCCGAAAGAATCGATTACGAAAATAGTATTAACAGGAAGTGGCGGGCCTTTCAGAGGTAAGAAAACTTTTGAGCTTGAACAAGTGACTGTGGAAGAAGCGCTAAAGCACCCGACCTGGCAGATGGGGCCAAAAATTTCGATTGATTCTGCAACTTTGATGAACAAAGCGCTAGAAGTGATCGAAGCGCGCTGGCTTTTTGATCTGGATGCATCGCAAATAGAAGTTATTTTGCACCCAGAAAGCATGATCCATAGCTTTGTTGAATTCGCAGATGGTTCGGTGATGGCGCAAGCTTCGCCTCCGGACATGAGGCTTCCTATCCAGTATGCTTTAACCTATCCGGAAAGGGTTCCGGGGCCTACGCGAAAGCTGGATTGGCAGTCCCTAAAAGCGTGGCATTTTGAACAACCCGACTTGGAAACCTTTCCTGCATTGAAAATTGGACTGGAAGTTGCAAGGATGGGGGGAACTTGTGGGGCGATTCTTAATGCAGCCAACGAGGTTGCTGTAGATCGATTCTTAAAGGGCGAGCTTGCGTTTCTAGATATCGCCAAGGCGGCACGAACTGCTTTGGATCATCATAATTTCAGCCCAACGCCATCACTGGCAGATTTATTCCAGTGCGATCGGTGGGCCCGACAGGAGATAATTCGTTGGACCAGCAAGAAAAATCAGACAGCGCAAGCCCAGTAGAAGCACAAAACAAAACCCAGCGCGCCATCGCCGATGCACCTGCACCGCCCGATATGACACCAATGGCATGGCTGAAGGCCAATGCTGTGTTTGTATTCATGCTAATATTCGCAGTTTATTACCTTTATTCGAACTTTGGGTTTGAAGGGGTGATCAAAGCGGGCTTGGTCGCCTTGGGCCTTGGATTTGTTATTTTCATTCACGAACTAGGGCACTTTGTCGCTGCAAAACTTTGCGATGTTCATGTAAAAACCTTTAGCATCGGCTTCGGCCCCGCACTTCCAGGCTGCAGCTTCAAACGAGGCGAAACCCAATACATGATTGGCGCACTTCCCCTAGGCGGATATGTCTCCATGGTGGGCGAAGGCAGCGAAGCTGACGAAGGCGAAGAATACCCCAGATCATACAAGAACAAAACTGTTGGCCAGCGGATGATGATCATCTCCGCAGGCGTGATCATGAATGTAATCCTAGGCGGGATCTGCTTCATCATCGTCTATCGATTCCACGGGGTGCCCCGCCCGCCCGCAGTGGTATGGCGCGTGGACTCTGGTTCACCTGCGTGGCAAGCTGGGGTGAAGACAGGTGCTGCAATTACCCAGTTAGGAGATGTCAAAAATCCTACATTCGATGATCTGAGGCTTGCAGTTGCGCTTTCAGGACACAACACGAAGATACCCTTTGTATTTCAGAATAGGGATGGCGGGCCAAAACTTGAAGTTGCGCTAGAACCCAGACGCGATAAAAACGACATGGTGCCGATGATAGGCGTTGCGCCACCGCCACGGGCCGTATTAGCCCCCCTGCCCCAAAAAGACACCAACAAAGTAAAGCAAAACCTCCTTTGGATAACCCCGTTTACTAAGAACAGCCCCGCCTCGAAGGCTCGCATGCTGCCTTTGGAAAAAGGCAATATCATCATGGGCATAAGCAACCCCAAAGGTGAAGGCTATATTTCGATCGAGCACGATTTGAAACTAGGCTCGTTTGATGCGCAGGAATTCGCCAAGGTTTTATTGGAACACGAGGGCAAGCCGTGCAAGATCCTTTATTATTCGAAAGAATCTGAAAACCCAATTGAAGCCGAAATCGGGGTTGAAGGATTCATGCCAGGCGATGCAATTGTTGGCACCACAAAAACAGGCCAGAAGAACTACAACCCGCTGGTTACCGAAAAACTAAGCGAAGTAAAAGCATTTGAACCGAGAACCGAGGGAGACTTCTTTGAATTCACAAGTAGGATAGGCCAACTTGCGGGCCAACCCGTAGTCATCGAAATCAAACGAAGCCAAGAAAAAGAAAAGTCCCTGATGATGTTTGTCCCCCCTGCGTACCACATGGATACAGGGATGAACATGAAAATGGGAGAGGTTGCAGCAGTGCGCAAGGGATCGCCCGCTGAAAAAGCAGGAGTCCAGGTGGGCGATAGAATCGCAAGCATAGAAATTGCCCCCGAAGGCAAAAAAGAGGGCAAAGAAGAGAGCAAAGAAGCTAAAAAGTTCAGCCTCGATTCCTTCAACCCAATTCAGCTTCCCGATGCACTTGCAAAACAAGCAGGGACCTCGGGCAATTGCACTATCACCCTAACCGTGGGCAGGCGCAACAACACCACGCACGAAGCTTTGGTGATGATCCCGCTTCCCCCCGTTAATTGGGATCGTAGCTTTGATGGAAACCTTGAAGAACCTGTAAAACCAGCCTCCCCTCTTTCGATTCCACAACTCGGAATCGCTTTCAGAGTGGAAAACACCATACTAAGCATAAAAGAAAAGTCTCCCGCACAGGAAGCTGGCGCCAAGATTTTTGATGTGATCGAACAGGCAAGATTTGCAAGAATTGATCGCAAGACCAACACCGAAGTTTGGGACAAATGGACCGAACTCAAAAGCTGGCGCGGTACCCAGCAGGTGTTTGATCAATGGGCTTTTGCTTTTGCAATGCTGCAAGAACGCGACCTGCACAAAATCCAACTCAAAGTTCGTAGAACAGGCGAACCTAATCTCGTTGAATTGGCACCCATCGTTGCAACTCAGGACCAAGCCTGGCCTTCACCAGAATTGGGCCTGCGACTTATCAGCGACTTCGTCATGCAGAAAGCCGATTCCATCATCGAAGCGGTCGAATTTGGTACCAACGACACCATTAAATCAATCCGCTCGATGTATCAAAATCTTGCCAGCCTAATGAGTGGCAGAATTTCAACAGACAGTTTGGGCGGGCCGATTGAAATTGCATCGCAAACCTTTTCTGCTGCGGAAGACCCTTTCGCACTCATCTTGTTTTTAGGCATGATCAGCCTGAATCTTGCAGTGGTGAACTTCCTACCCATCCCCATGCTGGATGGTGGACATATGGTGTTTTTGATCTACGAAAAGCTGCGAGGAAAGCCTGCATCCGATGCAGTGATGGCTGCTGCAACCTATCTTGGTCTTGCCATCGTGCTTTCACTTATGGCATTTGTATTTTACCTGGATATTAAACGCCGCTTCTTTTAACAAAGGGCAACCACGAGAGATGAACCAAGAAAACAACGACCCGACAGATATCAAACCAACCTCCAAGAAAGTAGCATTACTACTTTGGTTAGGTTCTTTTTCCCTGTTGGCGTTCTATGAGATATTTTTGTTTGTAATGAAACTGCTGCAAAAAAGCCCAGAGTAACTCATCCGCCAAGTCTTTTTTGCCTAGCGCAAATCATCAAGAGCATCATTGCAAAGCTGGTCGGCATCTTTATTTTGTTCCCTGCGCACATGAACTAGGCGCACCGAACCCTTCATTTTCGAAATCAGATCCCGTGCCTCGAAGCATAAGGGCTTCAATTCTTCGCTCTTAACCTTGTATTCACCCTGCACCTGCTTCACCATAAGTTCACTATCACTGTGAATGATAACATCGGCATCTGGGTGCGTGTTTAAAGCAAATTCAAGCGCATGAACCAAGGCAGTGTATTCAGCTTGATTATTAGTCATGATGCCAAGCTTGCCTGCATCTTCCTTGATAATACTGCCAGCCTTACGAACAAGAAAAGAATAAGCAGCCTGCCCGGGGTTGCCTCTGGAAGCACCATCGGTGTGGATTAAAAGCTGCGTCATGGAACCATCCTTGGTAAAAAAAGAACAGTGAGATAAATGAATCCTAAAACTCAAAGGCTGCTAGGTCAATATTAGCTACAAAACGCTATACTTCCTTAATGGAAATAATACCTGAAATAAAAGCTATGCCTAGTCTTGCCTCGGAATCGAAAGTATTGCTGCTGGAAACATCGGGAGCTAGCGGAATTGTAGCCCTGGGTTTTGGCTCAACCATCGTTTCGCATCGCATATTGGAAATCGCAAAAAGACATGTGAGCGATATGGCGCCCGCCATCGCTGATTTACTCAAACAATGCGGTTGGGATGTTAAAAACCTCGATGCCATAGCCACGGGTATTGGGCCGGGCAGTTACACTGGTTTACGCATTGGTTTGATGAGCGCTAGAACTTTGGCAATGATGACAGGCGCAAGACTTTTGGGAATCCCGACTTTCGAAATACTTGCACAACATTGCCTGGAAGCTGGGCATACTAAAATCGAAATCATCGCAGATGCCCAACAAGATAAAATTTACGCCCAAGGCTTTGAGAACAATAACGGCCATCTGATAAGCGCGGGAGAACTTAAAATCGTAAGCACTGCGGAGTGGGTGGCAAATAGAGATATAAGCTTTGCAATTGCGGGCCCGGGTATTGATAAGATTCGATCTCTAATATCAGGCCGCCAAGATAAAATTGTAGAACAATCAGGAAATATCAACAAAGAATCTTTTCTAGCACTTGCGCTGAAAAAGCTTATGAGTAATGATTCTGATGACCCATTAAACCTGCAACCTTTGTATTTGCGAAGAAGTTCTGCAGAAGAACAATGGGATAAAAGGTTGGAAGACAAAGCAAACCGAGAAAGGTAAAGCTGATGAGTAAAACATTGAAACCACTATTGCTCATGGGCATATTAACTCTTGGAGTATTCGTAGCTGAAAGAGAAATGGTTGCCAATGCCCAAGGGGTAAAAAATGGCACTGTGATAAGCATAATTCTTGACCCGAAAATTGCAAAAGCTTCGATGTCGGGCAGGGTGTTTCTGGTACTTTCAAAAAGTGAACCAAAGGGAATCGCTCCTGAACCCCGATGGGTCGACCCGGATCCTTTCTTTGGGTTCGATGTAACAAACCTCAAACCTGGTACCCCAATTCTTTTCGACAACCAATGGCAGGGTTTTCCGCTTGAAAACATAGGAAAGTTGCCCTCAGGGACCTACTGGGTTAGCGCCATTCTAGATTTGAACAAAGCCAGCAGGAAGATATTTTCCTCGGAGGGGAACTACTTCAGCAAATCCGTAAAAGTTGAAGTTGGAGGTGTAAACCAAGCACCAACCGTGCTTGTTCTAGATCAAGTTTTTCACGAACCCCAATTCCCTGAAACGGAAGTTGTGAAACTAGCACAGTTGGAAAGCAAATTACTCAGCAAGTTTCATGGTAGAAAGATCATGCTAAGGGCAGGCGTCGCATTGCCCCAAAGCTACAAAGATAACAAGGATCGTAAATATCCTGCTATTTATGAAGTGCCAGGGTTTGGTGGCAACCATTTCGCAGCTCTTTCTTCACCAAGCCGGGGCAAAACTTTGTTGGAAGGCCAGGAAGTTGTTCACATCATGCTGGATCCCGATTGCCCACTTGGGCATCATGTATTTGCGGATTCGGCCAATAATGGCCCATGGGGCAAGGCCCTTACAGAAGAATTCATCCCCTTTCTTGAAAAAGAATTCCGCTTGGTTCCACAATCCTGGGCAAGGTTAGTTACAGGGCATTCTTCGGGCGGTTGGAGCAGCTTATGGCTGCAGGTGAAGTACCCGAATGTTTTTGGTGGTGTATGGTCCACCGCACCAGACCCCGTTGATTTTCGTGACTTCCAACAGATCAATCTCTATGCTTCCAATCAAAACATGTTCAAGGACGAAAAAGGTAAAGATCGCCCGATAGGTCGCAAAGGCGATACGCCCTTCCTTTTCTACAAGCCTTTTTCAGATATGGAATTTGTGATGGGTAGAGGGGGTCAGCTTGGTTCTTTTGAAGCGGTTTTCAGCGATAAGGATAGTAAGGGTAATCCAAAAAAACTTTGGGATCGTAAAACCGGCGTCATTGATAATTCCACTGCGGAGAGTTGGAAAAAATACGACATCCGACTTCTTGTAGAGGGCAACAAGGATGCTCTATCTGGGAAGCTTAAAGGAAAAATACATGTCTATATGGGCGATAAGGATACCTTCTACCTAGAGGGTGCCACCAGGCTTTTGGGCGATACATTAAAGAAGTTGGGCAGTGACGCTACCGTGGTGCTTTTTGCTGGCAAGGATCACTCCAGCCTGATGGATGCGGAACTACGAACGAGAATCAACAAAGAAATGGCACAGGCATTACAAACAGGCAGGCAGATCAATTCAAACCGTTAGTAGGATCATTTCACATGGTTGAAACACTTGCATTAATCGGAACAGGAATGATAGGCGGATCGATAGGCCTGGCATGTAAAAAAGCAGGCCATGTAAAAAGAATTATTGGGTACGATACAAACCCAGAATCGCTTGAAGCAAGCAAAGCTCTGGGGATATGCGACAGCATTGAGTACAAGCTGGAAGATGCTATAAAAGAAGCAGATTTAGTGGTTTTTTCAATGCCTGTTCAGGCGATAGCAGAAGAGATATTGCGGGCTGCAAAATGCGCAAAAGAAGGCGCAATTTTTACAGATACTGGCAGCACAAAAGCTGAAATCTGCTCTTTAGTAAAAGAAAAACTTCTAGGCATGGCGCCAGTGTATGTGCCCGCGCACCCGATTGCAGGATCAGAAAAAAACGGGCCCACTGCAGCAAGCGAAGTATTATTCAAGGGTAAGCTCACCATTCTTTGCCCCTTCGAAAACACCCCCGCTTGGGCGTTGGATAAAGTTGCATCTTTCTGGCAGGCAATGGGGGCAAGAATTGAAAAACTTTCACCCGAAGAACACGATAAGATTTTCGCATTCACCAGCCATCTACCCCACCTAATAGCCTATGCACTTGCAGGTCTATTAGAACCCAGGCACGCGCCATTTACTGCAGGCGGGTTTCGCGATACCACTCGGGTTGCGGGCAGCGACCCCGCGCTTTGGACCGAAATATTCAAAGCCAACAAAGGCCCTTTGCTCGAAGCCCTAAAAGGTTTTCAAGAGGGATTACACAAAATCGAATCTTCCTTGAAATCCAACGACTTTAATGCCTTACAAGGCATACTCACCAAAGCACAGCAATTCCGTAGGAAAGTCCAATAAAAAAGAGGAAAGGCACTGCCCTTCCCCGAAGTTTATTTTACTTTGAAATGCTCATAAATCAGCAGCTTATTCATCTTCCTGACGAAGCTTTGAAAGCACCGTGTAATCTTCCAGAGTTGATGTATCACCCGTGGTTTGTTTACCACTGGCAATATCTCGCAGCAACCTGCGCATGATCTTTCCAGATCGTGTTTTCGGCAAGCTATCGGTAAAGCGAATTTCATCAGGCCGCGCAAGGGCGCCAATTTCCTTGGTAACATGATCGCGCAGCTCTTTTTTCAATTCTTCTGAAACTACCACACCCGCTTTTACCGTCACAAAACAGCAAATGCCTTCGCCCTTGATTTCATCAGGCTTTCCGACCACTGCAGATTCCGCGACCTTCGCATGCGAACCCAATGCGGATTCAATCTCCATGGTGCTTAATCGATGCCCTGCTACATTCAACACATCATCCACACGACCCATCACCCAGATGTACCCATCTTCATCTTCCCGCCCGCCATC
>QWPF01000063.1:0-9425 GCA_003671255.1 Planctomycetota bacterium
ATGGTTTTGGCAGGTTCTGAGGTGGGATTCGGCACTGGGTCGGCTGACTGGGTTTTAGAATTCGGCGTGGAGTTCGGCTTGGTCAGGTGGACTGCTAAATCTCTAAATTCAGGGAACACCTTCATCTCTTCAAATGGGCCTTCTACACTTTTAGCCAATTTGTATTTTAATGGGTCTTCCAAAATACCGTCTTTAAAGCTTCTTCGAATAGCCTTGGCGGTCCCCTTTACCACATGCTGTTTGCCTTGGTCATCGATATAAGACATGAACCAAATTGTTTCTATAGGTTGTTTGGCTTCTGTTTTATCTAATGCTGGAGTAGTAACTGTTGATTTTCGGGTACTCTTGCCCACAAGATCTTCGACAAATTCCCTGCAGCTTGAAGGGCGGATATCAGGATCACTATCCATGGCTCTTCGAATGGCCCAGTCGGTTCGTTCTGAAATGCGGGGATTCAGCTCTCGGGGGGTGGGCAAATCGTTTTGCACCTTTTTCATCCAAGTTTCGAGAGGATTTACTGATTTATAAGGCAGTTCTCCTGTCAACATGGTGTAAAGGGTTGCCCCCAGACTGTAAATATCGCATCGGATATCTGCGTTCTTGGCATCCCGGAATTGCTCTGGAGCCATGAAGTTTGGCGTTCCAAGCCCCCTTCCCGACCGAGTCAGGTTGAGGTCCCCCACTAATATTTCTTTGACCAAGCCTAAATCGGTCAACTTGGCGACCCCGTTTTTCCCTACAAGAATGTTGTCTGGCTTTACATCCCGATGGATTAGCTTATCTTTATGCACCTGATTAAGTGCCTTGGCGACTTGGGCAATGATTTTTATCCCTTCCAATTCTTCAAATTTACCCTGCTTGTTAATTATTGCTCCTAGGGATTCCCCATTAACAAATTCGAGTACGAGAAAAGGTAGTTCGTTGTCGGTGCCAAATTCGAGTGCTCGCACCAGATTGGGGTGATTAAATTTACTTGCAACTTTGTATTCCTGTTCGAACCTCTTTAATAGCACAGGGTTATGAACATAAAGCGGCGACATCACTTTGATTGCAACCACTGATTTATCTTTGGTGCTGCGTGCCATGTAGATCGAACCCATGCCCCCTTCTGCTATTTTCTTAAGCAGATCATATTGGCCGATTTTCCCCAAGGGTTGCACATACCCTTGAGGTTTAATGGGATCAGGAGTTTCAGAAGGATTTTTCATAGCGTCATCTTATCTTAGAATAAACAACAAACGATTTAAGAATAAAATCTTCACTAATTTTTAAAAAAGAGGCTAGGAGTAAGGAGTGGTTGCATTCGGCAAATCCATATCGATCGGTTTAATAGATACAGCTTCGCTTAAATATCATGAACATTTTATTGGCCTAACACCTTATTATGGGGAAAGATATAGTTAAGAGATGGATTCTCTGGTTCAATCCATCCCATGGAACAAGAGACAGGTTATTCGATGTCCCTACTTGGAAAAATCTTTGCGCTGTTAAACACCCTGCTGGCTTTCGGGTTGGGCGTTATCTTGGTTCAAGATCTAGGTGTTCGCAAGAATTGGACTTACCTCGTTTTCAGGCAAGATATTGTTCTTAATGGCTTGCCTTTAGATGAAGATGAAACCACCAAAACAAATATAAACATTAAATCTAATCTCGATGGCCTTAATGATGATGCATTAAAGGGCATTTTCAAAGATGCGGGTGGGCCTCTGAAATTAGACAACAGGGTTGTTTTAACTCAGGTTGATGAAGTTAAGCGCATGCACAAGAAGTTTGATGATAAAGAAAAAGAAATCGAAGGTAGTGATAAAAAGGCCCAGTTTCTTTCGAAGTTGCTTCTTGAAAATGCAATTACTTATGTAGATAGGCGTAAGTACGATGATTTGGTCAACAAGGCAGACCCAAAGACTCTTGCAGATGAGTACACTTCGCTTCGGGAAAGTGTGGATAATTTATTCTTATCATCAGAACCACGCGAAAAAAACAGGCTCCCACAACAAGCGCATATTATCAGTAAATCTGAATCCCGAACTGCAATCGCTGCTTTGTTACTTTCGCTTTATCAGGTTGTGGATGAGGGTTCGGAAGAATCGATGCGCAGACTTGTAGCGGTAGTTGGCCCGGATTACGCTTCTAAGGCGTTTAATGGCCATGCGGTGGTGTTGACGCGCGCCTTTGATGATCTGGAAGCACATCTTACCAGAGAAGAGGCGATATTCGTGACCGAGCATCGTGAACTGCTTATCGAGATGGGTCGTAGGGCCAAGCGTGCCAAGCAAATCGAAGGATTCAAGCTGGAGTATGATGAGCGTATAAAAACCCAGAAAGCTCTTTTGGTGAAAGAGAAGCTATTGCTTGCAAAGATGGAAAAAGATCTGGAAGAACAGCGGGATCAAACCAGCAAGGTCGTTGGTAATTTTCATTTGATCAGCGAACGCTTGTTTTCGGTGCATAAAAAACTTCAAGGGTATAGGGTGGGTAATGAGGATCAAGAAAAGAAACTTCGTGCGGTAGAAGCGAACCACTAGGCCCGGATAAAGTTAAAAGGAAGCCATGGCTCTTAACATTGGAAAAAAGATGGTCTACCTGCTTGCGTTAAGCAGCTTCACCCTTGCAACTTGGGGTATATCTCTTTTTTCTACTCCGGTTCTTACGCCTGTAATCGGAGCCGATGGTAAACCCAAGGATGGCTCTTGGCAGGAAATTGATCAGCGCAAGGCAAAGATAGACTTATGGTTTAAAGATCCTAAGGAAGGGCCTCCTAGTCCGATTCAGATTGCTGCAAACCGTTATCATGCGAGCCGTGATAAAATGCAAAAGATTGAGTCTCAGATAGTAGTTTCAGAGAAGTATTATTTAGAGCAGTTGGAGTTTCTAAAAAGCAAGGCATCAGAGAAAGATCCCGCCAAGAACATTACTTTGAAAAATGGGCAACCAGTTCGCTTAACTGCCCAGTTTATTCCCTTGCAATTTGAAGAGATAAAAGACTTCGATGGAAATACCTTTGAGAATCTGAGTGCGCTTGGTAAAAAAATTGATGCCCTTGATAATGAAATACGGGCAATGCAAAAAGTATTGGACGATACCTCGAAGGAAAACAAGAAACTGGTCGACCTTCAGGCGGATCATCTGCAAAAAGATGCTGCTGGCGAAATTGTGAAAGGCCCCGATGGCAAACCCATCATTCTTGTGAAAGGTTTGCAAACCATTATTGAAGATGAAAAGTTAAAGCGCCAAAAATTCTTAGAAGAGTTTGATGCAGTCGAACAAGCGTATGTCAATTTAACCATTGAACATTTCGATTTGACCAAAAGACGCGCAGAATTGGTTATACGCTTTAATGAATTACGCAATTCGGGCTTGGTTACCCTTCCCTAAGTTACTATTCTCCCCTCACTTACCCTGTTTTTGTAAACACTTGCAACTATTGCTGGCCCTTTCGTTTGGGGTGTGATTGTTGCAGTTGACAAGGCTTGGAATACAAGGCATAGTCCCGCCCTGATGTGAATATTACTATTGTCAAGATATATTGCTAGGATTCTGTTATGATAAAGCAATGGTATTTGACTGAAGAAAGTCCAAACATTTAAGTGAGGATCAAGCCATGACACCTGTAGGAAAAATTCTGGTATTTGTGAATTTGGTATTCAGTTTGTTCGTAGGTGCAATGGGTCTGATGGTCTTCACTGCAGACACCAATAAGAATACTGAAATCGTAAAGGTACAGCGCGAGCGGGAAGTGCTGAAAGCCAGCAACACCACCTATCAGGAAGAAAACAAATCGCTTCAGGAAGATAAAGCTTCTTCTGGTAAGGAAAAAGAAGTTGAAATTGCCAAGCTTAAGGCAGAGGTGGAAGATTTTAAAAGGGTGAAGGATGATTTAGATAAGAAATATAATGAAGCATCTAAAAAGCTGAATGAAAAAGATATCGTGCTGCAGACTGCGGTTGCAGAATCAAGTCGTAGGCAGGAACAAAACGCCCAGATGAGTGAGATTCTGAAAGCTGAAGTTAAACGCAATGCTGATATTTCCAAGGACTTGGAACAAACGAGGGCGAAAGAAATTTCCGAAAGAATTTCTGCTCAGACTTTCAAATCAACTAATGAACGATTGGAAGTACAGTTGAGGGAAATGGCAAAAGACATGGAGCGCGCCAAAACCGGCGGAACCTCGGCTTTGGCACAAGTCAACAAAGCAAGCAAGAATCCACCACCAGACAATATCGAGGGCATGGTCAAGGTTGCTGATGCTAGTGGCTTGATCAAAATTTCCATTGGCTCTGATGCAGGCCTTACCAAAGGTCATACTCTTGAAGTCTTCAGGCTTTCTGCGGTGGCAACTCAATCCAAGTATCTGGGCACTGTTCGCATTCTCGAAGTTACACCTAATGAAGCTGTTGCCCAACCGGTTAAGCCGTTGTCGGATAAGCCGATTGCTGGGGATCGTGTTGCAAGTCGCATTCTAGGCAGCTAAGTTTAAAGCTAATTCAAGATTATCAAGGAGGGCATCCAATCATGGCAGCCAAGGCAAAAACAACTTCATCAGGCACACGCAGTGATGCATACACAGGGATTTTAATATTATCGTTGTTGGCGCAACTCATAGGCGGCGGATTTCTTTTTTGGGATTACATGAGGTTAACTACCCCCAATGGGCCGCCCGATTCAGTCGATAAAGTGATTGCAAGACCAGGTAAACTTGCAAAAGATGGTGCACCAGCACCTGCGCCTGCACCTGCACCCGAAAACTAAGTAGCTTTCGAATCTCTTTGTTTGTTGCAATTGATTTTATAATCACGCTTTTAAAGCCCAATAGTTGTCGAAAGCACTCTCCTTACGGCTTGGCTTTATTGCTTTTTGGTGTACCAACATGAACTACCGATCTTTGTTTCTTCTTGGGGTTATTATCTCTTTATTAAGTAGCCAATCACTTAAAGCTCAAGGTCCTCCATTGAAATATCCAATCACTAAAAAAATCGAACAGGTCGATAATTATCATGGAACTAAAGTTGCGGATCCTTATCGCTGGTTGGAAAATGATGTTCGAAATTCTGCCGAAGTGAAAGACTGGGTTGAAGCGGAAAATCTTATCACCAACGCCTATCTTGCAGAGATCCCCGAACGCGTGAAAATTCGCAAGCGCCTTGCAGAGCTTTGGGATTACGAAAAATTCTCTACGCCGGTTGTTCGTGATGGTAAGTATTTCTTCACCCGCAATGATGGCTTGCAAAACCAAGCGGTTCTTTTAGTCCAAGATGGCCTGCAAGGGAAACCTCGTATTCTCCTTGATCCTAACACCATGGCCAAAGATGGCACTGTTGCTCTTTCCTCTTGGATTCCCAGTGATGATGGGAAGCTTCTTGCATACGGCATCGCTGAAGCTGGTTCTGACTGGCATGTTTGGCGCATTTTAAATGTTGATACTGGGGCACAACTTGTAGATGAACTTCGATGGGTCAAATTTGCAAGCCCCGCATGGACACCCGATGCCAAGGGTATTTACTACAGCAGGTTTGATGAACCTGCAGCAGGCACTAAATTTCAAGGGCTTAATCTCAATCAGAAGGTTTATTTCCACAAAGTTGGAACAGCTCAATCAGAAGATAAATTAATTTACAAACGCCCTGATCATCCTGAATGGGGTTTTCAAACTGAAGTCACGGAAGATGGAAAATACCTGCTCATCACCACTTGGAAGGGCACGGATCATAATTATCGGGTTACTTATTTTGATCTGACTAAAAAAGATTCGCAACCTGTGGATCTGATCGATAATTTTGACAATGAATATTCCTTGGTGGGCAATGAGGGTAGCACCCTTTATTTTAAGACGAATTACAAAGCTGCATTGCACCGGGTTGTATCAATAAGCCTTGAAAAGCCTGAACCTGCTAACTGGGTGGAAGTTATCCCCGAGACAAAAGAAGCTCTTCAGGGCGCCAGCCTTTTTGGAAAACAATTTATTGCAAGTTATTTGAAGGATGCGCGAACATTAGTGCGGATGTTTTCACTCGATGGAAAAACATCTTCTGAATTCCCGCTGCCTGGGATTGGAACTGCGGGTGGGTTTGGTGGCAGGCAAAATGCTAGCGAAACCTTTTACTCTTTTTCCAGCTTCGCAACGCCACCTTCCATTTATCGTTATGATTTGAAAAAAGGCACCAGCGAAGTTTATCGTACCGCAAAGGTTAAGTTCAACCCCGATGATTATCAGGTCGAGCAGGTCTTTTATCCAAGCAAAGATGGCACTAAGGTGCCTATGTTTATCACTTACCGCAAGGGGTTGAAGAAAGATGGCAACAACCCGGTGCTGTTGTACGGTTATGGCGGTTTTAATATTTCGCTTACGCCTTCGTTTTCTGTCAGCAGGATAGCTTGGTTGGAAATGGGTGGGGTATTCGCAGTTGCAAACTTGCGAGGTGGTGGTGAGTATGGCGATGCTTGGCATAAAGCGGGCACCAAGCTTCTTAAACAAAATGTCTTTGATGATTTTATTGCTGGGGCGCAATGGCTCATTAATGAAAAATACACCCAAAGCTCTAAGCTGGCGATTCAGGGTGGTAGCAATGGTGGGTTGTTGGTGGGTGCCTGCATGGCGCAGCGGCCTGATTTATTTGGCGCATGCCTTCCCGCAGTAGGCGTGATGGATATGCTTCGGTTTCACAAGTTTACTGCTGGGCGTTTCTGGGTTGATGATTACGGTTCTGCGGATAATGAAGATGAATTTAAAGCTATTTATGCTTACTCGCCTTATCATAATCTTAAAAACGGAACTCGTTACCCTGCCACCATGATTACTACTGCGGATACGGATGATCGTGTGGTGCCTGGGCATAGTTTTAAATTTGCAGCAATGTTGCAAGAGTGCAACAAGGGCCCCAACCCCGTGCTTATTCGGATTGAAACAAAGGCGGGCCATGGTGCGGGTAAGCCCACTGCCAAAATTCTTGATGAAGTTGCAGATCAAATGGGATTCCTTTACAAAAATTTGGGCATGAAGCCTGAGTGATTTATGTTTTTCGTTTAGCACAAGGAGGTGCTTTATGGCTAGTTATCGCGGACATCTTAAGTTTTCTTCCATGTTGGCAGTAGCCAACGGCTTGCTTGCTACTTTTTATTTTGATCTCGATTGGGGCACCAGCCTGATGGCTGCGGGTATCACCGCAGTTAGTGGGTTGCTACCCGATCTCGATAGTAGTAGCGGTGTTCCCGTACGCGAAATGTTCAACCTTACTGCGGTGGTTGTTCCTCTGATGCTGCTTAAGCGCATGCTTGGTTTTGGTCTTACAGAAGATCAAACTTTCGCTGTGTTAGCTATACTTTATGTGTTTATACGATTTGGACTTTCGAATATATTCAGGCATTTAAGTGTGCATAGAGGGATGTTCCATAGTATCCCTGCGATGGTTATTGCGGGCGGTCTGGTTTTCCTTTGCTATACCCATGACTCTACATTGCTTCGTGTTTATATGGCTGCTAGTGCCATGGTTGGATTCTTGTCGCATTTGGTGTTGGATGAGCTTTGCAGTGTTGATTTTAATGGTGTAAGTATTGAGCTTAACCAGTTTGCAGGTACTGCGGTCAAGTTCTTTGGCCCATCACTTTTCCCTAACTTGTTTGCATGGTCTTTGTGCATTGCGGTCAGTTATTTTGCCTGGGTTGATTTTGAACATCATGCCTTAGCGGTAAAGGATGGCAAAAAGCCCAATAGCGATGGCTTGCATGTTATGCCACCCAAAGTGCAACCTCTCACAAAAACCATAAAACCTGTTGCACAACCCTTCTCTCAGCTTTAGACTAGACATTTAGATTCTGAACCAACCTTTTGCCACCTCTATACCAGATGTGGTGCTGTTTTTGTTATTTACTTCTAGGAGCAATCAAAATGATTAGAAAACCTGATCGTCGTAGTTTTGTTAAACAAACTTCCATTGCTGGTGCTGGCTTTTGGCTGGCAGGTGGCATTGCTGGTGCCCAAGAAAAGAAATCCGCTCTCGAAGGCCTTCGCTTTGCTGGTGTAGGCGTTGGTGGTAAGGGTGGTAGCGATATCGATCAAGCGGGCGCTCTTGGTGAAGTCGTTGGTATCTGCGATATCGATGATAACACCCTAGGCAAGAAGGGTGAAAAGTTCACCAAAGCCAAGAAATATAACGACTTCCGTAAAATGCTCGAAGAAATGGGCAAGGATATCGATGCTGTAGTTATCGGTACCCCTGATCATACCCATGCACCCGCTGCTGCGATGGCTATGCGAATGGGCAAGCATGTTTATGTGCAAAAGCCTTTAACTCACACCGTAAAAGAAGCTCGCGTTCTTCGTGAACTTGCTGTTGAAAAGAAGGTCTGCACCCAGATGGGTAATCAAGGTACCGCTGAAAACGGCCTCCGCGAAGCAGTAGAAATCGTTCGTGCAGGCGTTATCGGTCAAGTTAAAGAAGTTCATGTTTGGACCAACAGGCCTATTTGGCCACAGGCTCCTAAAGTTACCACCCGACCAACCGGTACCCATGAATGCCCTAAACATGTTCATTGGGATGAATTCATCGGGCCTTCCCAAATGCGCCCTTATGCTCCTGGTTATCATCCTTTTGCTTGGCGTGGCTGGTGGGATTTCGGCACCGGCGCCCTTGGTGATATGGCTTGCCATACTGCTAACATGGCGTTCATGGCTCTGAAGCTTGGCCACCCGACTTCTGTTCTTTCCAATTGCGAAAAGACCAATGTCGAAACCTATCCCGGTTGGGCAACGGTTGCTTTGCAATTCCCAGCGCGCGATACCATGGCGCCTGTTACCCTCAACTGGTACGAAGGCAAGAAAGATAATGTTCTTGTTCATCCTCCCAAAGAACTTCAGGCTAAAGTTCTTGCTAAGGATAAAGATGGCAAGGAAGAAAAGCTTGTTGCATCCGGTTCCATCCTCGTTGGTGATAAGGGGATCATTTATTCCCCCAACGATTATGGTGCTTCCTTCAGAATCTATAACCTTGATGGTTCGGCCATGGAAAAACCCAAGGTTGCTCAGGTTCTTCCCCGCAATGGTAAGGGCGATGGCGGCATGAAGTCTGAATGGGTTGAAGCTATTCGCAAGAATGATCCTTCCATTGCAATGTCCAACTTCAACTATGCTGGCATGCTTACCGAAGCTATTTTGCTTGGTAATGTTGGCATGAAGATGGCAGGCAAGAAGCTTGAATGGGATGGCCCAGGTTTCAAGTTCACCAATGATTCTGCTGCCGAGCAACACTTGCATTTTGAATATCGCAAGGGTTATTCGCTTTAGTATTAGCTGGTTGATTCTGTTGATTCTTTTTCCCACCCTGTGAAAGCAGGGTGGGTTCTTTCACACCTTAGAGAGTGCTACCATGAGAATCCTTGCTGCTTCACTTTTTTTCGCATCTGTGCTTTTTGTCATTGCGGATGGCCCGCAG
>QWPF01000063.1:9435-14992 GCA_003671255.1 Planctomycetota bacterium
TGAAAAAGTTAGGCCAGTGCCTCCCGAGGGAGTCATGGTGCCCGCAGAGGTTCGTGCTGATTTGCAAAAAGGTGTCGATGATCTGGGCAAACAAATTGCCACACTCAAAAAATCACTCGCAGGAAAACCCCAAGCAGAGCTTCTTCCAGATGTCGAAATCTTTCATAACAGCGTTCGTTATGCTCTTGCCCACAACGAATTTTACGATGCCAAGGAATTCCCCATCGCCAAGAAACACCTGCAATTGGGCATGGATCGTGCCAAGTCTCTTGCTGAAGGTAAAGCGCCTTGGACTACTGCTACCGGTTTGGTTGTTCGTGGCTACCGTTCCAAAATTGATGATTCTGTTCAACCCTATGGCATCGCTATCCCTGCTGATTACACTGGCATGGCTGATCGCAAACGCAGGCTTGATCTCTGGTGCCATGGTAGGGGAGAAAAACTTTCTGAGTTGAACTTTGTTGAAGGTGCGATGCGTAGCGCAGGCCAGTTTGTTCCAGCAGGCGGCATGGTGTTGCAACTGTATGGCAGATATTGTTGTGCCAATAAGTTCGCAGGTGAAATGGATGGCATCGAAGCAATGAATCATGTTGAAAACAATTATTCGATTGATCGCAACCGGGTTGTGATTCGCGGTTTCTCGATGGGCGGTGCTGCATGCTGGCAGTTCGCAGTGCATTACCCTGGAAGATGGGCCGCTGCAGCTCCGGGGGCGGGCTTTTCGGAAACACCTGAATTCCTAAGAGTCTTTCAGAAAGAAATCATCACCCCCAACGCTTGGGAAAAGAAGTTGCTTCATTGGTATGATTGCACCGATTGGGCCATCAACCTCGCCAATCTTCCGGTGGTTGCTTATAGCGGCGAGATTGATAATCAAAAGCAAGCTGCTGATATCATGGAAACCTATTTGAAAAAAGAAGGCATTGAGCTTCGTCATATTATCGGGCCAAAAACCGGGCACAGCTATCATCCGGCAGCGAAAAAAGAAGTCAGCGATCGTATTGATGCCATTGTTGAAAAAGGTCGTAACCCGATTCCAAAGCGGATTCGTTTCTCTACCTATACCTTGCGTTATAATCAGATGCTTTGGGTGCAGGTTGATCTTCTTAAACAGCATTGGGAAAAAGCGTTGGTTGATGCAGAAATAGTCGATTCTAAAACCATCAAAGCCAGCACCACTAATGTTGAAGGGTTGACTTTGAGAATGCCCAGTGGATTATGCCCGCTGGATGTTACGCAAAAAACCAAGGTCATTCTTGATGGTGTTGAAATCACTTGCGATGCGCCACAATCTGATCGTTCTTGGGTTGCTCATTTTCGTAAAGAAAACAATAGCTGGAAATTAGTGACTGCACCCACTGCGCCGGGCGAGCGCAAAGTGCATGGTTTATCCGGCCCCATTGATGATGCGTTTATGGATAGCTTTTTGGTGGTTCGCCCTACCGGTGAATCCAAAAACCCCAAGGTGCAGGCTTGGGTGAAAGCCGAGATGGCTCGTTCTTTGGATCATTGGCGCAAGCAGTTCCGAGGTGAGGCCCGTGTTAAAAACGATACCGACGTTACCGAGGAAGATATCAAGAAAAATCATTTGATCCTTTGGGGTGATGCTAGCAGTAATAAGCTTATCGCAAAGATTGCTTCCAAGCTTCCTGTGCAATGGGGTTCTGAATTAGTGGTGAACAAGGAAAAGTTCAGTTCCAGTGATCATGCACTTATCATGATTCATCCTAATCCTGAAAACCCAGGCAAGTATGTCGTGCTTAACAGTGGGTTTACTTTCAGGGATTATGATTATTTGAACAACGCTAGGCAGATTGCCAAGTTGCCTGATTATGCAGTGATCGATTTAAACATTGCGCCTAATGCACGGTTTCCGGGCAAAGTTAAAACCGCAGGCTTCTTCAACGATGCCTGGAAGTTTGAATAATTCGTCTTGAGTGTTGATGATACCTATTATTTTGGGGAGATGAACATGACCAGATTAGATCGCAGACAGTTTGGCAAAGCTGCACTTGCAGTTGCTGCAACCATTACGATTGCAGGTACAAAATCTTCGGGCAAGGTGCTGGGCGCAAATGATACTGTTCGTGTTGCGATTGCAGGATTGAATGGCAGAGGCTCTGCCCATGTTGGTGGGTATGTTTCGCAGAAAGGGGTCGAGATCGCTTACTTGGTTGATCCCGATAAGCGTACTTTTTCCAAACGGGTCAAGGATGTTGAAGGCAAAACAGGCAAGGCGCCTAAAACTGTTCAAGATATCCGCGAAGCACTTGCTGATAAAAATGTGGACGCTGTTTCCATCGCAACCCCCAACCACTGGCATAGCCTCATGACCATCTGGGCGTGTCAGGCGGGCAAGGATGTTTATGTTGAAAAACCCATGAGCCATAATGTTCATGAAGGACGCATCGCTGTTGAAACCGCACGCAAAAACAAGCGCATGGTTCAACATGGTACCCAAAGCAGATCCAGTGATAGTTGGGCCAAACTTGCTGAAATTGTCAAAGCTGGAACTTATGGCAAATTGCTTGTTTCCCGGGCTCTTTGCTACAAACCCCGAGGCACCATTGGTATTAAGGATAACTCCAGTGCCCCTACGGAAATTGATTACAACCTTTGGCTCGGGCCCGCTTCCTCACGACCTTTCAACTCAAACTTTGTTCATTACAATTGGCATTGGTTCTGGGATTTCGGTAATGGTGATATTGGCAATCAGGGCGTTCACCAGATGGATATTGCCCGCTGGCTTATACCCAACGCCACACTTCCCAAATCTGTTATTTCTCTCGGGGGGAGATTTGGTTATACGGATCAAGGCGAAACTCCCAACACCCAGATCAGCTTCCTCGACTTTGGTCAGACCATGCTTGTTTTTGAAGTTCGTGGCTTGAAGACTGATTCTCTCATGGGCGAAAAAGTAGGCAATATCCTTCACTTCGAAAATGGTACGATTGCAGGAGGCAAGTTCTTCAAAAAAGGCTCAGACAAGGGCGAACCTCTTGTTTCCATCGATGCTCCCAAGCGGGGTATTGGTGGTGGTATCTTCGGAAATTTCATCTCGGCTGTTCGTTCCCGTAAAAACGAATTGCTTGATGCAGAAGTTCTTGAAGGACACTACTCTAGCGCTTGTTGTCATCTTGCAAACCTCTCAGTCAGGTTGGGCAAAGATGTTCCTTTCTCTGAAAAAACCAAAGCGTTTGGCGATGACAAGAACGCTTACGAAACCCTTGGCAGGATGGAAGAACATCTTACCAAAGGCAATGGCCTTAAGTTGGATGGCATGAATTATAAGCTTGGCCGTAAGTTGGATTTCGATGCTGCAAGCGAAAAGTTCACCAGCGATGCAGAGGCCAATGCGCTTCTTACCAGGCCTTATCGTGATGGTTTTGTCGTGCCTCAGAAAGTTTAGTACAGCAAGTTAGTTGAGTAATAATTAAGGGGAGCGGCCAAGTTTGGCTCTCCCCTTTTTGATTGCACGAGACAGTGTATTCGCTAATATCCGAATGATCCCATGCGAACCCTTCTTACAATGTTGAAGTCTGCCTTGAATGGAATTTCCGGAAGTTCTGGTTTTCGTAATGTGTATGACTTTGCGAAGGGCGTAGGTTTTATCTTTTCATTGTGGGTATGCACCATAAGCGTATGCAGTACGATCGTATCTTGGATGTTGTAAGCAAGCAGGGTATCTAAAACAGCTTTGTCTCCCTTTTTTTTGTACTCGTTCCAAAGCAATACTGCATCGTAGCCATTCACATCATTCAGCTCATCACGATTAATGCCCAATTGCTTTTCAACACCTTTTAAACCACCTTGCAAGCCGAGGCTTTTCAATGGGTATCGTAAATCGATATGGGCTTGGGGTACGCGGATATTAAAGTAAGTTTCAATGAAGGGTATATCGAAGGATTTGCCATTGTAGCTTATGAGAAGCCTATAGTTTTGAATATCGTTGGGGAATTCGTGCAGGTTTACGCCATTGACATAGTGTTTGATGGAAACGCCATCGTAAAGGGCGATGGTGGTGATATCGCCACCGAATAGGCCGGTTGTTTCGATGTCGAGAAATGCAGCGACTTGTTGGAAATCGTGATAGAGGCGCCAAAGTTCTTTGCTGGGTAATTTGTCTGAGAAGTATTTGGGGGTAAGGTTTTCTTGATGGCTAATCGATTCTCGGATGTGATGGCCCCAGTCATTGCGGGTAGATTGCTTCAGTTTTACTTCTGTTGGCGGAAAGGGGCAACTCCAGGAATGGACGCCTGATGACCAGAGGGCTTGTTCGGTTTTCTCACTGATCCCGGGAATATGGCAGAAGGTACTACTCAGCATAATCATCCTGTTAGGGTCTGTTGACATAAATAGCGATGCAATCTTTATAGTGTTCCTTAAACCATTGAAGCGACAAAATTATGGCTTCAAGAGTCTGGGAGTTATATCTTTTGCTTGGGATTGTTGTTGTATTATCGAACATTTGAAATTAAAGTGTAATACAGCATCATGCTTTTATTGATATCTGAAATAAAGCAGGGATAAATGTTCAACATTAGAAAAACATCAATCAAAACAGTTGTTATCATTGCGCTGTATTTTCTTAGTGGTTGTAGTTCCGAAAAGCAACGCCATCCGATTCAAGGCGAAATTACTTTTAAAGGGCAACCGGTAACCGAAGGGAGCATCCAGTTCCATCCCTTGGTTCCAACAGAGGGGTACTTAGAAGGTGCGATGATCCAAGCGGGCCGGTATAAAATACCTGCGGAAAAAGGCTTATCCCCGGGTAAATATCAGGTTCTTGTTTCAGCACCTGATTATAAAGGTAAAAAGCCTGATCCCACCGCTGCGCCTGGGGCGGTCTATCAATCCAAGGAATTGTTTCCAGATATCTACAACACCAAGTCAACTCTTGCTGTTGAAGTCACACCTCAGGGCCCTAATAAATTTGATTTTCATCTTAAATAACGATTTTTTCTTTCTTTCTCGTTACAGCTGGAGCCATTCATGTTTACTTCTCCGCAACGCAGTTCAAAAGGTTTTACTCTGATAGAACTTCTGGTGGTGATTGCCATCATTGCCATTCTTATAGGATTGCTGCTTCCCGCTGTGCAAAAGGTCCGGGAAGCTGCTTCTCGGATGAAATGCCAGAATCATGTCAAGCAACTTGCACTTGGTATGCATGCGTTTCATGATACCAAACAAGCCCTACCTGCAGGGATGTCTCCTGGTACCGTAAATTATGGCGACCTTTATTGCTGCTGGGGCACTTGGCAGATTGCCATTATGCCCTTCATCGAACAAGAAAACGCCTTTAAAATTTACCAGAACTATGGAGGGGATGACAGCACCGGGCCACGATATGCAGGTGGAGTAAATTTGCAGGTCACCCAACGGCGTTATTCGGTGATGACCTGCCCCACGGAAGATAAGCCTAATGCCCCCATTGGCAGCATGACATCTCATAATTATGCTATCAACTATGGCAATACCACTATTTATCAAGCGCCTACAGTTACGGTGGGCGGTGTTACGATTACTTTTGGACAGGCCCCATTCAACCCTAATGTTG
>QWPF01000064.1:0-9427 GCA_003671255.1 Planctomycetota bacterium
GCACCTCATGCTTCTTGCCCAATTCCAAGAGTTGCTTGAAATCAAGCGCAGTGCCATCTGCAAGGGTGAGAGATTTGGTAAGCGTTGCGGGCACCTTGGTATGCGGTTCTTCAACAAAGGGGTCTGCGGTTATTTCAAGTCGCCAAGTATCGGGAGTAAGCCTGGCTTCTGCTTGTGCAGCGCCTACAAGCTTATGCGGTTTCGGATCTCCGCGAGAAACATCGCCAAAATCTTTGCCGGGCGTTAGGTATGGCTTGGTAATAGGCGCAGTTTTCTTTTCTGGAGTTGCATCTGCAGGGTTTGCCAGCACAGTTTCAGAAATTGCGAGGGAAGTTGCACATGCAGCACCAGCGTTGATGAAATCTCTGCGGGTTACATTGCTACCTAGTTGTTCTTCGCTCATGAGAATGATTCCTAATGCGGGCGGGTGCTTTTGACATAGCAATAGTAACCCTGCTGTTCAGTTTTAGGAAGATAAAAAGGGGCGTGGGAAATAATATAGATCTGTAATTCACAAGCCTGAAGCGCAAGCGAACGGAATGGTAATATCCAAAAATCCTTAATCGTATTCACAAGCCTGAAGCGCAAGCGAACGGAATGGTAATATCCAAAAATCCTTAATCGTATTCACAAGCCTGAAGCGCAAGCGAAGGGAATGGTAATAATGTTGGTAATAAACAAAAATCCTTCGCTTGCGCTTCAGGCTTATATTAATATAAAGATTAGCGTAAAAAGAGCAAAATATGATTAATGAAGCATATCGGAATTCAATGGAAGAAACATTGGCCTACTTTTTGACATGGACCACCTATGGCTCTTGGTTGCCAGGCGATGAACGCAACTGGGTTGACAAGAGAGGTGAACTTCGACTCCCAGATTTTAAATGTCAGAACGCAGCTAGAGAACGGATGACAGAACACGCATTGACATTTGAAATCGAACAACGCCTTATAGTCGAAGACACCATTGCTGAACATTGCCGGATTCGCCACTGGCAACTTTACGCAGTCGCAGCTCGGAACCAGCACATTCATGTGGTCGTATCGGCTGTTGGGCGGACACCTGACGATGTTATGAGCCAATTCAAGGCCTGGTGTACGCGAAAACTCAAGGATCACGAACGAACATCGGACGCCAAAATTGTCCGGAAAAATTGGTGGACTCAGCGTGGCAGCAAGCGCTGGCTGAATGATACAAAGAGTATAAAAGCAGCAGTCAGGTATGTCTTGGAAGAACAAGGCGAACCAACACCACGGTCACAAAAAGGTAATTCACAAGCCTGAAGCGCAAGCGAAGAAAATCCTTAATCGTATTCACAAGCCTGAAGCGCAAGCGAAGGGAATAGTAATAATGTTGGTAATACACAAAAACCTTCGCTTGCGCTTCAGGCTTGTATGAATATAAAACCAAACATTTTCTCCTTCGCTTGCACTTCAGGGTGCGGTTTGGGTAGGGTGTTTATTTTCCGGAGGTATCGCTACGCTCAACCACCGGCTAAAGGTTTGCATCCCTTCAGGATGGCGCAGCCATACCTCCGGAAACGAAACGCTATGTCCTCGATGCCGAAGGCATCACAGCTTGTAGCCGGTGGTTGAGCGCAGCCATACCTCCGGAAACGAATAGCCAAGACCCCGATGCCGAAGGCATCACAGCTTGTAGCCGGGGGTTGAGCGCAGCGATATCTCCGGAAACGAACCGAGCTGCAGAGACCTTCCATTTGATCTTTCGGAACCACAAACCGTGAAGATTAATTTAGAAACAGTTGAAAGAGATTTTGCTTCAACCATACAAAGCTGCTCCATTCAGATTTTCAGGGTTGATGGTTACCTTGTTTCCAAGCACTTTATTTGAAAACCCAAAACACCTGCTTAAATAATTAATGTTATTTACTATACACATCTTTATGTATTACAATCTAAACTTAGACTGCCAGAATATCTTCCAAAAATAAATCATGAAAAGAACACAAGGTTAAACCATGATCTCAATGAACCTTGGCACATCCGCGACACTGATTAAAATGCTGGACTTCATTAGCATTTCTAACATCCATCGACACTTTTTAACCACTTGGCTCGTACTTCTTTTTAGTCTGTTTCCCAACCACGCAAAAGCTGCAGACGAGGAAGTCTCATATCACAAGCATATAATGGCGCTGTTTAGTAAGTTAAGCTGTAATGGAGGAAATTGTCATGGGGCGGTGAAAGGACAGAATGGGTTTCGACTATCGATGTTTTCTGCCGACCCGCAAGGCGACCACGCAAGATTGTTATATGAAACAGGGGGTCGACGAGTGAACCCGCAAGATCCAGCTTCCAGCTTGTTGTTGCTTAAAGCTACGGGCCAAATTCCCCATGGAGGCGATGTGCGGATGCACTTAGGCGGTGCAGACTACCAAATGTTCTTACGCTGGCTGGCATCAGGTGCACAAAAAGATGATATCAATATGGCCCAACTAAGTTCGTTACAAGTCACCCCATCTGAACAATTAACCAAGCCTAGAGAAAAGTATCGACTAAAGGTGCAAGCAAAATTTGCGAGTGGCAAGATTGAAGATGTAACCGATTTATGCTCATTCGAATCGCTTGATCCAGGAGTCGCAACAATAGATCGAAAAGGATGGGTGGAAGGCGTGGGCGTAGGTGATGCGGGACTGATCGTGCGCTACCGCGCTCAGCCGATCGCAGCGCGGGTACTTGTTCCCAAAATCCATGGAATCCCTTTTCCTAATCTGCAAACCGCCCACTTCATCGATAGGCATGTGGTGGAAAAACTAAAGCTGTTAAATCTTCCGCCTGCGGATTTATGCGATGATGCCACCTTCTTTCGTCGAATACACATTGATATGCTGGGCGATCTTCCCAGCCCGGAGGAAGTCCGTACCTTTTTACAGGATAAACAGCCTGACAAACGCACAAAGAAAATCGAACAGTTACTCGTTCACCCTTCACATGCCGACCTGTGGACCCTAAAGTTTTGCGACTTGCTCAAGGCTGCAGAGTTCGGGGTATATGCGGATGCCCTGTCGAAAGAACAAGATGCGCCTCGGATGCAAGCATGGATTCATAGCAGGCTGGTCGAAAACATCCCCTACGATCAATTCGCTGAGCGGATTTTACTTGCAAACAGTCGTGAAGGCCGATCAATCGAGGAATACATCCGCGAAGTAACCGCCCTATTTGAAGGCTATGCACCAGGCCGACCTGACCTCGAAGTATACTCCAAGCGAAAAACACTGGATCTTTATTGGCAGAGGCGGAATTCGAGCGGAGTGAAAGGCACCTTGCAGGTGGCGCATGCGTTTCTCGGACTAAGGCTCGAATGCGCCCAATGTCATCGACATCCACATGACAATTGGCAGCAAGAAGACCTGCTTGACTTTGCAAACCTCTTCATGCGTGTCCGAAATGTGGGCTTTGAAGGTGATAACGAGAAAAAGTTTCCCGATATTGCAGTCCACTTCAAAAAACTAAACACTGAATCCAAGACCCTCGAAAGCGAAGTAAAGAAACGGAAAGAAGGAGAAGGAAAGAAGCAAGACGAGCTTGGAAAGAAATACAAACTCGAATCAGAAAAATTAACCTCAGAAGTAGCCAAGTTAGAAAAGAGCAATCCCAGCGATCCTGAGTTGCCAAAGAAGAAGGAAGAGCTGAAGCGGACAAAGGATGGGTTAGAAACTGTAGAAAAGTACCGCCAAGAAACGGCCACTCTAGAAAAGAAATCCAAACTATTGAACGACATATCGGTTCGTATGATGCATGCGGAGAGTCGACTCTTGCCCGAAGGCACTTTTGCAAAAGTCACGAGCCCGCTAGGCACTGCAGAATCAAAAAAATCTCGCCTCTTGGGAAAAACGGAGGCTGTCTCAGTGCCTGCAGAAAGCGACCCTCGAGTATCGGTCATCGCTTGGATGCGCGAGCCAACAAATCCTTACTTTGCCAAAGCTATTGTCAATCGCGTCTGGGCTCATTACTTTGGACGGGGTATTATCGATCCTCCCGACAATCTTTCTGCATTCAATCCCGCCACCCATCCCGAATTATTGGAAGAACTTTGTGCTGGCTTCATTAAGAATAACTACGATCTACGATGGTTGCATCGGACGATTATTTCCAGTAGAACTTATCAGCAATCAAGCACACCCAAACCTGGTTCAGAAACAGACCGCACGCACTACGCATCATTCACCCTCCGCAGAATGCAAGCAGAGATATTACTAGACGCAATCAACACTGCGACCAGTACTAACGAGAATATGGACATGAAGTTTTCAAATTGGCCAGACTCAATGAAGATAGTGCAGATGCCTTTTTTCCCTCGTAATACTTTTGTGACTCATGTGCTAGAGACTTATGGTAAGCCTCAACGAAACGGAGGGGTACAATGCGATTGCGAACGCGATGAGTCTAGCTCTATCTTTCAAGTGCTCACGATTGCAAATCATCCCCGCATTTGGGAAAAGATTAAAGACCCGAAAGGCCGATTGGCAAAGCTGCTCAAGGAATCGCTCGACGATTCCCAGAAGATAGAGGAATTATTCCTTGCAACACTAAGCCGAACACCCAATGAAAATGAGCGAACGCATTGCCTAGAGTATATCAAAGCGGCATCTTCTTCCGAAAAAGGTTATCAAGGCGTGTTCTGGAGCCTGCTGAATACCCGGGAATTCTTATTACAACATTGAATACTACCAATAAAATTTTGGATTACCTCTCAAATGTAGGGTAAGATAATACTAGTAAAGACTCTCAATAATGGGGCACTATTATGATTCGAAGAGATTTCCTTCGTATAGGTGGTTTAGGATTGTGTGGCATAGGGGCACTAGATGTGCTGCGTGCACAAACCCTAGGAAACAACAAGCAAGCCAAGGCAAAACAAATGATTGTCTGCTGGCTGGGGGGTGGGCCTCCCCATCTCGATATGTTTGATATGAAGCCCGATGCACCTGAAGAGTATCGGGGCCTCTTCAAACCGATCCAGACAAAAGTTGTAGGTTTACAAGTTGGGGAACTACTGCCCGAACTAGCCAAGCGAGCAGACAAATTTACTGTGATTCGTTCCGTCAGCACCTTAAACAAGCCAGGCGATCATGCCCAAGCTCCACTCTATTGGCTGACGGGCAATCCTAGACTCACATCCGGCAGTGATGAATACCCGATGTATGGCAGCGTAATAAATAAGCTGAAGCCGGGTTCCAAAGATTTACCAAGCTTCGCAGTGTTGGACGAAATTGATGTACACACCCACAATGCGCTCTCACGCAACTTTCTCGGGTGGGCCCACTCCCCGCTCATCATGCAACCCCTCAAAGACAAAGACGCCATCACGCAGATGCTCACTCCCCAGCTTGAACTTCAAGCTTTCGAGAGCCAAACAAATCTGTTGAAAAAGCTTGATGGCAAACTTCGCCGAAACGATTCGCAAGATGAAGTGATCGCTGGCCTCGATCAATATCAACAGACTGCATTCAATCTGCTTCGTTCACCAAAACTGCGGCAAGCTTTGGACATTTCAAAAGAGCCCGCCAGCTCAGTTGAACGGTATACCAAGAATAAACCAAGTAAGGCTCGGTACCCTATTGGTGATCCGTTGCACTTCTTGATCGCACGAAAACTGGTGGAAGCCGGTGTTCCCGTCGTCCATTTTAACTTGGGCTATTGGGATTGGCACGGCGATAACTTTACCGCAGGCAAACAACAGATACCTATGTTCGATTCGTGCATGGCCGCCCTGCTCGACGATTTGGAAGAGAGGGGCTTGCTTGATTCGACGATCGTCCTTGCACTCGGAGAAATGGGCCGGAAGCCAAAAATTGACAATGTAAAGGCGGTCGGTGCTGGAAGAGACCACTGGGATTACGCGCAATTCGTACTGGCGGCTGGCGGTGGGTTTAAGCGCGGTGCCATCGTTGGTGCCACCGACAAGTTGGGTGAGCGTGTTGTGGACAAATTCTACAAGGTCGAGAGTTTTGGTCGAACCCTGTACCATCTGTTAGGCATTGATGCTGATACCATAGTCCATACTCCAACCAAACGACCGGTCAAACTCATTCTTGAAGATGCCCCCCTGATCAAAGAAGCACTGATTTAAACCTAACGAAAACTGCCATTCACTCGGGGAGGACTCAATTACTTATTTAGCTTCACCCCTCGATGATAAAAGCATGAAACTGAAGCTAAACCATCAGGAGAGCCATGGCTATTGCGCCAATGGACGGTTCTTCAACGAGCCGAAAAGCCAGCATGGCAGAATCCACGAAACCGAGGGCAAACCCCAGAACGCTCCCCACCATGATGCAACTGCTACAAAGAACGCCAATCAGCCACCCAATCGTAGCGGGCCACCTGTATCTCCACGGTGTCGATGGCATCTTCTGCCGGAACCTTTGTAACCCCACTAAATAGCGAAAAGGAATACAACAATGGCCCGCATCTTTTTTACGATTCTCTTTGTTGCCGCCACAACGCTCGTTAGGGCAGAGCCACAAGCTCCGACCGGGGATGTCGCCTCCCGGGTAGAGAATAAACTCAAGACCACCCGCACCCGCGACTCCATCTTCAGTGAACTGCGTAACAAGGCGGTCGTTTCTGGCCGTGTCGACGAAAACAATATTCGCAAAGCTGTCACTTTTTATGCGAGCTTCGACGAAAGCATTAAAGCCGACTATGGTGCGGGAGAGCGTGCCTCCCATACTCGATTCAACCACCCAACAGAAAAGGGTCAGTTCATCTTCGAGAAAGATATCAACGAGAAAGTCTTCACCATCGCAAAGTCGAAGGGCATAGCTGGCGGCGCTCTCGAGGTGGTGGATGTACTGGATAAAAACGGCCGCATCTTCTACCCGGCGAAGGGGAACATCGCTTTCAAGAAAGATGGCTGGAGCGGATCAGTCTCGATGTGGTGCAAAACCGACTCCGACAAGCTGCTAAAAACGAAGTTTTGCGACCCGGTCCAGATTACGCAGAAGGGCGCAAACAACGGCGGGTTGTGGTTCGACTTCAACGATGCCAAGCCGCGTGACCTGCGTCATGGCGCATTCTCGATGATCCCCGATGGACAAAAGGGTATAGGCGAGGACGACCCCAAAGCTCCTATGGTTCGAGTTTCAGGCATAGGATGGAAAGCCAACGATTGGCACCATGTCGTGCTCACCTTCAAGAACCTCGATACCGGCAAACCCGACGCCTTGACCGCAATTTATATCGATGGCAAACTCATTGGTGAAGTGAAAGACCGAGCCATTGCAATGGGCTGGGACATAGAGAAGGCCGGCATCTATATCGCGATTAATTATATCGGCTTGCTCGACGAGTTCGCATTGTTCGACAAGGCACTCACAGGCGAGGAAGTGTCACATTTGCACAAGAATCCCGAACTGCTGTCGCCACTCAAAAAAAAGGCTGCCCTCGAGAATCCTCCCGCCTCGACAGCCATAACTTCAGAAGAAGTGCTTCGCGGCTTGAAGGATTTCTACCGCAAAACGGCTCGCCCGGATGGTTCTTTTTAAAACGGGATCGATCCGGGCTTATCAAGAGATACATTCATTTTCTAGTTTTAAAGAACCCATGACCTTCACCATGAATTCATAAAAAATCAAACAGTCAATTCTCTTCATCGAAACATAAGGCCAATGATCATGTCATCCAGAATTGGATTCCAAGGCAGTTGCAAAACTGCAAATTAAAACTCCCAGCAACCGACCCAGGAAGCGCCTTGCATAAATAAGCCCTAGAAAGAGTGCGAAACCAGGTTGGGAACATTCCCCCTTGATTGGCACTCAACAACTCATGTCCATAGCTGAATGCTTTGTTTTTCAGAAACCAAAACCCACTATCCTTTGTCTAGATTGAGAGAACTTGTTCCAACCCATGAGGGCTATTCAGTGATATTGCCAGTGCAAATAAAAATTTTCGTCTTGGCAGTTCATACATTAGATGACCCCAAGATTACATGATTCATTAAATAAGATGCATCAGATTAATTTACATCCCCAAATGTTTCAGCACTTCAAACGGTGGTTCATAAGCTTTTTCTCCCTCTTCACGAGAAGTGAAAAAGTTGAACAAATAAATACCATCTGCACCTGATTTGATCAGCTTTGATGCTGCGGACTGGTATTCCTCTGCAGAGAGATTTTTTAGCGCACCCACCTTTTTGCATTCTATACCACCAAAAACAGGCACCCTCTTAATGGCTTTTCTCCAAACGTTAATGGGGAGGTCCCCCCGTTCCTGAAAAAACTCTGATATAGAAACAAAATCAACCCAGCCCCGTTCAACCCAGTTTGGCACATCGCATCCAAGTAACTTAGCTGTATCTGGTGTGGGTGGGGTACGGCCGTAGTTCGAGGGTGGGCGAACAGAAAGCACCAGTTTACGTTTTCGCTCGCTCCCTACCTTGTCAAGCATCTTTCGGGTCATCTCAACAAGGGTGTTCATTTTTTCGCAGCGTTCTTCGGTGGTACCGTCCTTGAAGAAAGTTGGAAATCGATTGAAGTCAAGTTCGATGCCATCGCATTCATAACGCCTGGTAGCTTCCTCAATCAAATTGAATACATGGGTCCGGACTTCGCTTCTGCCAAAATCCAATGCACCTTTGCCACGATACCGCTCATTACCGAGCCGATATTCCGGGTGATCGACCTGGAACTGGGTGCGCAGAAAATCATCGCCATGATCATCATTCATGCGAAAGGTAAGCAACGCTTCGCGCCCTAGTCGCCTAGCCTCGGCCAGCAAGATTGCATAAGGATCAATTTCATCGTCAAAGAATGACTTCAAATTTTTGAATCTTTGTTTCTCAGAAGCAGGCCATTTGCTCCGTTCTTCAGGAGTCGAAAGGGCGCCACGCATGGTTCCAATCTTGGTGGGATAATACATAACCTGTGCGTTAACGCAGACTAAAACCGTATCCACTCTACCGCCTTCAAAACAAATTTCCTTTATCAGTTGTTTTACATCCTCAACAGTGATGGCAGCAGGCCCCTTTACGTTGGCCTTGGTTGAAAAGCAAGAATCGCCATCGAAATTATAAATCACCCTACGTGAAACTTTAATTTCAGCAGTTTGAAGTTGGCTTATAAAAACAAAGAGGATGAATATCAAGAGCGGATGTTTTAATTGAACAAAAAAAGCAGATGAGCCAGAGAGTTTGGTTTTCATTTAATAACCACTTTTGAAAATGAACGTGACCCCAGATATTTTAAAACAAGTACTATTATTGCTTCCTCGCAGGCAGATAACCAAGCGAAACGAGGAATTCATCAGCTTGATCAAGAGTTTCTTTCATTTTCTTGTTGTTAAAAAACCCATGACCTTCGCCTTCGAACCCAATGAGTTGACAGCGATTGCCCGCTTTGTTCATGCGTTCTGAAAATTCCGCAGCAGAGCTATAAGGCACGGTGGAATCTGCTTTGCCATGAAAG
>QWPF01000064.1:9437-14918 GCA_003671255.1 Planctomycetota bacterium
CTCCCGCCTCGACAGCCATAACTTCAGAAGAAGTGCTTCGCGGCTTGAAGGATTTCTACCGCAAAACGGCTCGCCCGGATGGTTCTTTTTAAAACGGGATCGATCCGGGCTATCGCGGCATATCCGATGCGGCATACAACGATTTTGCTTCAACCATTCAAAGCTGCTCCATGCAGATTTTCAGGGTTGATGGGTATCCTGTTTCCAAGCACTTTATTTGAAAACCCTAGAGCCATACGAATATCAACTTATTATTATTTCCTCGAAGGCAGATAGCCAAGCGAAACGAGGAAGTCATCAGCTTGATCAAGTGTTTCTTTCATTTTCTTGTTGTTAAAGAACCCGTGACCTTCGCCTTCGAACCCAATGAGTTGACAGCGATTGCCCGCTTTGTTCATGCGTTCTGAAAATTCCGCAGCAGAGCTATAAGGCACCGTAGTATCTGCTTTGCCATGAAAGATAATGGTTGGGGGAACACCCTTCTTAACATGATGGGCTGGGGAAAATGCCTCAGGGTCGCAACCAAATCTTTCCTTGGTCGATTTTGCCAAAAAGCCCTCGAGCATTAATCCGGGAATAGGAGCCAACACCAATGCAGGATTAAATAACACCAGCGCATTGGGTGTACTTGAAACTTTAAGATCTTCGCCAGCAGCTTCTAAGCCTGGCAGGGTAGCAGTGGCAGCAGCAAGATGACCCCCTGCAGAGCCGCCACCCGCAGCAATCCTCTCAGGGTCAATCCCCAACCGCACTGCATTGGTACGAATATATCGAACACAAGCCTTGGCATCCGCAACGCAATCAATTGGCTTTGCCATGTTTCGTGATGAAACTCGATAATCTGCAACAATGGCAACCATGCCTCGCTCTGCAAGATGCTGACACTGTGGAACAAATTGAGCTGGAGTGCCTGAGGTCCAGCCACCGCCAAAGAAGAACACAATTGCAGGCCTGGGCTTTGTTGCTTTTTCTTTTGGTTCAAATATCCAAATTTTCAGTTCTGTATCACCCACCTTACGGTAGGTTTCAACTTTAGAACTTTCAATCGTTGGCGGGTAAGCCTTGTTAGCTTTTTGTTTTTGCTCCTGCGACATGGCTGTGCCAGAAACCATGCTCATCAATAAGAGGGATAGGATGAATGCATTTTTCAAAGTAATCTTAAACATTTTGATACCTTTTTGAATCAATTTGCCCGGATCTGTACCAAAGCTAATATAGCCTAACCAAGGAAGTTAAGAAACTGTCATTCCCATCCAAGCAGAATCTTTAAAATTCTTCATCGAATTATTTGCTTCCCGCATTTTTGTGACCTAGGTTTCAAAAACTTCATGTTTTTCAATTCATCATTCTATTATTCAAAGGGATCAAAATGTTTAAGTTAGAATTGCAAACTCGTCGAAATTTTTTTAGTGCAACAGCATTAAGTTTAACTTCTGCAGGGATTGCAAGCGCCCAAACTGCACCTACCACCATACGGATGCCAATAGCCCCACGAAGGCAATGGGATCAAAAGAACGGCTATTGCGGCGAATGTTCGATCCAGCAGGCTGCACTTTATTTTGGCACTTATGTTTCCCAGTATGTTTGCAGGGCCATTATTAACACCAACCAACAAAGCCAATTGCTTGTCGCAGTGAATGCCCAAAAAGTTTTAACTGCTTTAAAACTGAACTCAACCGAGTTCAATTATAATGGCTATGCATCGCCGCAATTTCAAAGCTATTTCGGCTGGGTAAAGCAACATCTCAAATTATTACACCCTGTGCTTATAACAGCTTTTGTCAAAGGATTAAGCGACCCAGATTATGATCACATCATGCTTGCAACAGGTTTCACCTCTTCAAACTTCACAACTTATAATTCAACCGATCAGCTTTACTTCAATGATTGTTTCAGCAGTCAAGTCAGCATCCGAACTGCATCAACCCTCAATGATATCCGGTCTATGCTTGTCAACGGAGCAAAATATCCCTTTTGCATTCCGACTAAAATTTGTTATGGCTGTGCTGTGCTTGGTATCCAAGATACCTCAGCAAGGGCTCTGCCGGTTAGTATAACTCTGGGCAACTGGACGGAGCCCAATGTAATCGCCGGGGTTGCGCCATCAACATTGAGTGCTTCTGTAAGCGTCAATGGTCTAGTAGTGGGAAAGTCTTACTCTCTATTCAGGTATAATGATTATCGAAAAGTTCCCACAGCCAATTACACTGCGAGCGCCTATTCAACGGTACGAAATTTTGTTGCAAGCGGTACGATGGCCAACTTCACTGAAAGCATCATTTCCAATGGCGTCGCCATTTTCCGATGTGTACCCACAGGAAGTTAAAGCACTTGATTGTACTTAAGGTGCCTTGCGAATTCTCAACCATTCCTGCGAATACTTTACAAAGGCTATTTGCTCATAGGGGTCTTTTTTTCCGCACTCAATGAGGTTGCAAATCTGGCCATCATGGGTGCGGATCATGGCGGTGTAAGCGCTAGGGCCACGCCATAAAGTTTGGGCAAAGGGCCATGTTTTTCCTTCGTCTGCACTCAACCAAGCTGTAACTCCGACCCGATTGCGTGAAGCAGGTTGAGTGAAGATCAAGTCGTATTCATCCATGGTTCCGGATCGATAGCTACGATACATGCAGCCTTGACAGTGATTATCCAAAAGAAGATTGAAATCTTTTACGGGTTTCCAAGTTTGCCCCCGATCCCTGCTTACCACCAAAGTTCGCTGTTCGCCCTTTCCAGCAATGGTTCTGGCATTCATCACTAATGATTGGTCGGGCATTACCACCACCTGTGGCTCGCTGGTATTTTCTGCTGCAATATCGCTCAGCCTCCATGTGGCACCATGATCATCTGAAAGCAGACAATGGGTACGGTAGACGCCCCCATCGGTGTGATAGGCTGGAATAATCAAACGCCCTTTTTGAGCAGTACCAACAAAGAGTCCCAACCCCGGACCAGTACCATACCAACCCCATGAAGATTTTCGGCAGGTCGATGACAAGTCAAGCGGTTTTGACCATGTTGAACCATCGTCATCACTGTAAGTAATCCAGACCGTAGTCGGATCATTTTTTCGCTCGACAATCTGCTCTTCAGTTGCTGCACCAGGGCTGCGGGTGAAACTTAGCCAAAGTCTACTATTCGTCGGGTCTTGTACAACGCAGGGATTTCCGCAGAAATCGTCCCCGAAATCCGCAACCACTTGTAACGGTTCCCATGTCTGCCCCAGATCCAAGCTTCGGCGCAGCACAATGTCGATATTACCCATCGCCTTGCGTTTCGACACGCGTCCTTCAGCAAACGCCATCAGCGGTTTGTTAGGCGCAGCCCAAATTGCAGGTATGCGAAAGATCAAATAGCCCGAGTCCCCAGCTTTAAATGGAACAGTGTATAACAAGGGTTGCCCCTGAGCGCATGCATTACCTTCGAACACTAAACCCCAGCCGACAAACAATCCCATAATCATAATAATTTTTGCAGACAAAATTGAAACTGTTTTATAAAGTCGAATGATATATGACATTTTCATTCCTTTTCTGGCATTGAGCAGCCTTTTACAAATATAGGCCACCTTTAGAACTTGTGTAAATCAACTTAAAAATCAAAGTTAACAGCTTTGACTAACCAGTCAAATAATCAAAAATCGGACATCAACTATTTTTCTTAGTCTTTTAATTGCTGATTATCAACAATCATTGCTATATGTTGGGGACAGATGACGAATGAGAATATAGTAACGAGGTTTATTCCCAGCATGAAAATCTTGCATGTTGTTGTTTTATTATTAATTGCTCTTTTCAACCCTGTATCCAAAGTTATGGCAAGCCCGAATATCATCATGGTATTCATTGATGACATGGGTTGGGGCGACTTTTCGTGTTTTGGAAATAAAGAAGTACAAACTCCAAATGCAGATCGGCTTGCAAAAGAAGGAATCCGTTTCTCGCAGTTTTATGTAAACTCGCCCATTTGTTCGCCTTCGCGTTGCGCTTTAGTTACCGGCCAATATCCATACCGATGGAAGATAAACTCTTTTTTGAATAATCGTGCTGATAATGAAAGACGGGGCGTTGCCAACTGGCTTGATCCCAAAGCCCCGACCCTCGCCCGCATCCTACAGCAGAATGGTTATGCCACCGGGCATTTTGGTAAATGGCATCTTGGGGGCCAGCGAGATGTAGATAATGCCCCGCCCATTTCCAACTACGGATTTGATGATTCACTTACCAACTTTGAAGGCATGGGAAAAAAGATTCTCCCACTTACGATGAAGCCAGGCGAAAACAAACCAGGACGCATTTGGGCTGATGCCGAGCGTCTTGGTAAACCTGTAATCTGGATGCAGCGCTCTGAAATCACAAGTGGATTTGTATCTGCAGCAATACCGTTCATCGACCAAGCCTCCAAAGACAAAAAACCGTTTTACATCAATCTCTGGCCCGATGATGTTCACAGCCCATTCTGGCCACCTGTTGAGAAATGGGCAAAGGATAAGCGTGGGATGTATCTTGCAGTATTGAAAGAAATGGATCGGCAGCTTGGCAAACTTTTTGACCACATCCGCAACACGCCCGCCTTACGCGACAATACTATTATCCTCGTATGCTCAGACAACGGCCCTGAACCAGGGGCAGGCAGTGCAGGGCCATTTCGAGGCACCAAGGGAACTCTTTACGAGGGGGGCACCCGCTCACCATTAATCGTCTGGGCGCCCGGATTGATGGATAAAGAAAAGGTTGGAATGCACAACGAAACTTCTGTTTTTGCAGCCTTTGATCTTGTTCCTTCGCTAATCACGCTTGCAAAAATTCCCGCTCCCGCAAACATCAAGTTTGATGGCGAAAACCTTGCACCGGTCTTGTTAGGTAAAAGCGTTGGTTCTCGAAGCAATCCAATAATGTGGCGTCGGCCCCCAGACCGAAAAACCATGCCACCTTCTCAAGAAAGATTGCCCGACCTTTGCATTCGTGAAGGTGATTGGAAATTGTTATGCGAATACGATGGCAGCCTGCCCCAGCTTTATAATCTCTCTTTAGATCGCGCTGAAACTGTAAATCTTGCAACCAAGCATCCCGACCGGGCCAATAATCTTGCCAAGGCGTTACTCGAGTGGAACAAATCCATGCCTGCAGATAATGGCCCAGCATTAGGCAAAGAACATAAAGTTCAAGCAAAAGAAAAGAATTCCAAAAACTAATGCTGTGCTTTTTCCCATTAAAGCAAAGTCGCCCATCCGGGTTAAGGTTAGAGTGATAAAAACCCTGCAACTAATGCTATTTAAGCAAAATTCGAGTTGTGTTATCTAGGGGAGGGTTTAATATATGATTACTGCCTAATTGAATAAGTCTGATCTACAGGAAAATTCGACTAGCCTTCATTTATTATCGAGTCTTTTAATTAATGAATCATTCTCTACCCAGTCTTCTGTTTTTTGGATTCATCGTCTCAACCGTGATTGCAATCCAACCCGAGAAAACTTTAGCA
>QWPF01000065.1:0-2653 GCA_003671255.1 Planctomycetota bacterium
GTTTTCCATCTGCCTCGAATAATCAAGAGCATATGTCAATCCAAAAGCCGTGTTCGAATGCACGCCACTACGAATCGGGTAAGTTTGCTTGGGGAAATATGAAATATAGCGCCCGACTATGATTTCCTCTAGCGGTTTCAAATGCTGTTCCAGTTCTTTTCCCAGTGGGTCTTCCCAAGAGCGAAGTTCCAAAGTAAGTTTTAAAAACCATGACCAACCATAAGGCCTTTCGAAAGATTTGCTTTCAGGTTTTAGAAAGAACGCAGCTTCTGCTAACAAGTTTTCTTTGGTGATATTCTTTGCCAAAGCTTTTCGTATTTCCTCTGCTTCTTTTAATTGAGGAAACTCCTTCAATATCTTCACCAGCATCCAATGGCCATGAACCGAACTATGCCAGTCATAGCACCCATGAAATGCAGGATAAAGTTGTTTAGGGCTAAGAATATCCTTGGGGCCTTCAAGAACATTGCCCGGTTTATTGGGGTATTCCCGATGAATGTTTTTAAGTGCCAAGCCTGCGAATTTTGTGGCTTGCTCTTCGCTGAGTTTCAGCATGAATCCTTCCGGTGATTTAATTTGTTGAGCACTAAGTGGGTTGCAACAAAGGAAACTGAACAAAAAGAGAAAGCAAGATCTTGGCATTAGGAATCCTTTTTCTTGTTGGCCTTCTTTTCGCCACCTTTGTTATAGTTTTTCCACCAGTCAGGGCCTTCCGCTTCTATTTCCTTGGTCAGCTTTTTAATTTCCATCGTCATCTCTAAAAGTTTTGCCTGCTGCTTTTCATTTACCATTTCTTTTTCACTAGGATCTTCTTTGAGATTATAAAGTTCAAATTTGGTCATCTCTTCGTTAGCGATGATTTTCCAATCTCCCTGCCTCATTGCAATTTTCATCACCCCAGGCGCAATATCGCAGTGCCAATATAAAGGCTTCGCCCTTTTCACTTCAGACTTTGTTACTGCATCGAGGAGATTACCGCCATCGATGGTGCGATCTTGAGGAAGCTTTGCGCCACTAACATTACAAGCCATGGCAAAAAAATCCGAACCAATAACTGGAACATCACAGGTAATGTTGGCATTCACATGGCCAGGCCAACGAATAATTCCTGGAACCCGTATGCCCCCTTCGTAAACCGCACGCTTTCTACCACGCAACCCGCCGGTGGTGCCTCTGCCCGGGGATTTGATTCCATCACCTTCGGGGCCGTTATCGGAAGTGAAAAATACCAAGGTGTTTTCCGCAAGCTTCATGTCATCCAATGATTTCATCAATTTTCCAAAAGCATCATCCATCTGGGTTACATCAGCAAGGTATTCAAGCTGCACCTTATCTTCAATTCCCTCGTACATTTTTTTATATCGATCTGCTGCTGCAATCGGGTAATGAGGTTCATGGCTCCAAACCGCCAAGAAAAAAGGCTTGTCTTTATCCCGCTTGTTACCCAACCAATCAATGGCCTCTTTTACAATAAAAGGTGCAGAGTGATCATCAGTCATGGTAACGGGCTGCCCATTTCGAACAAAGTTAACAGGGAAGGCATGACTAGGGCCTGCATTATTTTGGGTGGCTAGCCAATGATCATAACCATGATCGTTAGGTTGAGGCTGAGTAGGTTTGTTGAAATGCCCATTGAGGTGCCATTTGCCCACATGGCATGTGGTGTATCCGACTTGTTTAAGAAGAAGGGGGAGTG
The DNA here is from genome assembly GCA_003671255.1 of Planctomycetota bacterium. Lineage (GTDB taxonomy): Bacteria > Planctomycetota > Planctomycetia > Gemmatales > Gemmataceae > UBA969. The sequence continues at coordinate 1,697 of QWPF01000065.1, forward strand.
CAAGTTCACTTTTACGGAGATGGATTTCGCGATTTTCGGGAATCCAAGTGAAGACGCCATTGCGATAAGGAGTGCGGCCAGTCAATAAAGCAGAACGGGAAGGGGAACAAACAGCCCCTGCACTATAGCACTGGGTAAATTTTGCGCCTTGCTTGGCAAAGGCATCAAGGTTTGGGGTTTTGCAAAGTTTATTACCAAAGCAGGCAAGATCTCCCCAGCCCAGATCATCTGCGAGGAAAAGAATAATGTTCGGAGCCTTGGCAGCATGAAGATTGGTACTCATTAAAAAGAGAGTGCAACATGCTATGGCAAGGGTTGATAATCTCATGATAAATCTCAAATGTTGTTTGAAAATGGTGAGGAAAAGAACAAATCCATCATAATAATAAGTTACACAAAGAAGTTGGGAGAGGGTAAAAAATATCGAGCAAGCGGTAAAAAAAAGAGAAAAGGTTGGGCCATAAAAAGCAGCATTAAAGCGAAAATAACGATGAAATACGATGAAAACTGGGATCTGAGCAAAAGCTGTCTTACCCGAAAAGTCTCAAATTGCTATAAAAAGCTACTGTAAGCAAAGATAGGCCGATGTTTGAAAGCATCGGGAGTAAACAAAAGGAGATGAATCATGCCAGCCTCAAGACCCAGAACAACCGCTTGGAAAAAACGCACCAAGATACGCAAAGCCAAATTGCTGAAAGCGTATGACACAAAACTTGGGATTCCCCCCGCTATAATGGAAGTCAAGAAAAAGGGCCCCAAAGTTTCTAAGAAGACACCCGGAACTGCACCTGCTGGCAAAGGCGCTCCCGCTGGCAAAGGCGCTCCTGCTGTCAAAGCTCCTGCTGCCAAGGCCGCTCCTGCTGCCAAGGCCGCTCCTGCTGCCAAAGGCGCTAAGAAGTAAGAAGACGATAGTTCAGATTTAAAAGAGTCCGGGGATTAAAAGTCCCGGGCTCTTTT
>QWPF01000065.1:2663-14730 GCA_003671255.1 Planctomycetota bacterium
CCTTTCAAGTTTAGAGTTCCAATTACCCACCTCCCATAGTTAAATGAAGTTATCAAAACTCTTCACCGGGTAATTGTGACAATGAATCTTGCGAAAAAAATCTTTCTGTTGGGTTGGTTGCTCTTCTTGATGGGCTGTATTGGATACTATGTTTCCCACACTAACGAATTTACACCCCGTCATATCAGCGAATTTATCAGCAAGTTTGAGGGCCACTTACTACTAGCATATTTTATGATAAGTTTTCTGCGCGGATTCACTCTGATTCCTAGCACGCCCTTTGTAATCGCAGGGGTCTTGCTATTTCCTGAGAATAAAATAATCGTGCTGCTGATCAGCCTGGGTGGGATATTATTTTCCGCAACTCTGCTCTACTATCTTTCTGAATTTCTTGGATTTGACAGCTACTTTGAAAAGATTGCACCTGAAAGAGTCATCCAGATTACAACAAAAATCGACAGCCCTTGGGGGTTTTTATTCGTCGTCTTATGGGCCTTCTTCCCACTCGCACCCACGGATCTTGTCTGCTACATCGCAGGCACCGCACGCATGAATTTTCTAAGATTCATCCTCGCAGTGGCTTTAGGTGAATTAATCATCTGCCTCTTTTATACCTACTCCCTAGGCAGCTTAAACCTTCTGCAATGATGAGCTTATTTTTCGAGGATGATGCGAAGCATCCTTCGCAAAGGCTCTGCTGCACCCCACAACAATTGATCGCCACAAGTGAATGCACCCAAATATTCAGGCCCCATTGCAAGTTTGTGCAATCGGCCTATAGGAATACTCAAGGTTCCTGTTACCGCTGCGGGTGTCAATCCTTTTTCAGAAGCTTCTCTTTCATTGGGAATAACTTTTACCCAAGTGTTGCCCGAAGCGATTATTGCATTGATTTCTTCTAGAGGAATATTCTTTTTCAGCTTGATAGTCAACCCTTGCGAATGGCAGCGCATAGAGCTGATGCGAACGCAAATACCATCGATGGGAATGGAACCCGGTGTGCGAAAGGCAGGCAAGCCAAGAATCTTGTTACACTCAGCCCCGCCCTTCCACTCTTCTTTGGATTGCCCATGTTCATGTGGGACATCAATCCAAGGAATCAAACTGCCCGCAAGAGGAACACCTCTGAAATTCTTCGTGGGGATTTGCGCAGAGCGAAGGACGCTTGCAACCTTGCGATCAATTTCAAGAATTGCTGATGCAGGGTCTGCAAGCTCATGCTTGACAGCATCATGTAAAGCGCCCATTTGCAACAGCAGCTCTCGCATATTCTGTGCACCTGCACCAGAAGCAGCCTGATAAGTCATTGCACTAACCCACTCAATAAGGTTGGCTTTGAACAACCCCGCTAGCCCCATCAACATCAACGATACCGTGCAATTACCACCAATCCAATTCTTTATCCCCTTCGAAAATGCAGCATCAATCACTGGCCTATTTACCGGATCCAAAATAATGACCGCATCATCATTCATGCGTAAGGTAGAGGCAGCGTCGATCCAATGGCCTTGCCAACCCCTGGCACGAAGCTTTGGGAATACCTCTTTGGTATAGTCGCCGCCTTGGCAAGATAGAATGATATCAAGCTTGGCGAGGGATTCGATATCGGATGCATCTTTAAGATTGGGGGCTTCTTTTCCTGCAAACACAGGGGCTTTACCCCCTGCAGAAGAGGTTGAAAAATAGACAGGCTCGATCAGATCGAAATCTTTTTCTTCGACCATGCGCTGCATCAGCACCGATCCCACCATGCCACGCCATCCTACGAAACCTACCTGATTCATTTCAATATTTCCAAAGTCTGATTACAAAAAGAACCTGCTCATAGAATATGGAAAACTCTGCGATTATTTCCCTAGTCGCTGTTTCATAAGTATTGAAAGCTCTGCAACCGTACCCCTATGTGCAGGATCGTTTGCGAGATTCTTCAGCTCCTTCGGGTCTGCATCATGATCGTAAAGCTGCACACCCTCTTTGCCTTGGTTCCACTCGGTGTAGCGATAGCGCTCACTTCGAATGGTGTACCCATTAATATTTTTACCCAATATTGTTTGAGTGATTGCAGGGCGGTTCCACAGCGCTTTAGGATCTTCCAGCAAAGGTTTCAAGCTTTTACCATCGAGGTAATCAGGATACTTCAGCTCGCAAAGATCAGCCAGGGTAGGGTAGATATCCAGCATTTCCACTGTGCGTGGGGAACTAACATTAGTGGTTTTAGACTTGGGCGCAACCATGATCAAGGGAACACGGGCCGACTCTTCAAAAATACTTCGCTTCTGCCATAAACCATGTTCGCCCATATGGTAGCCATGATCAGAAGTAAAAACGATGATTGTATCATCAGCAAGTTTTAGGCGATCGAGTTCATTGATGATTCTACCCACCTGCGCATCCATAAAGCTGATACTCGCAAGATAGGCTTGAGTTGCTTTTTTGCGCAGTTCATCTGTAAGCTGCTCCTCTTCTTTTTTGAAGCTGAGAAAAGCAGCATCGGGCACACCCTTCTTATGACCCGCAGCAACCACGGGGAGCGTGATTTTATCGAGGGGATAGAGCTCAAAATATTTCTTGGGTGCTACATAGGGCGTATGTGGGCGATAAAGGCCCACCGCAAGGAAGAAGGGTTTATCTTTCATCTGGTTCATTAGTTTGATAGATTCGGTTGCGCCAATACCATCGGTTTGTTCTTCATCTTTTCCATCTGCAGCAAGCCAACTTAGGGTACCGCCAAACTGCCCTTTGATAAGTGTGAAAATCTGGGGCTCATCATCCTTATCACGGCCTTTCGGGTTCACAACTTTTTCCCAGGATTGAGGATCATCTAAGCCACTAGTACCTATGCCATTGGGCACATTGTAATGATAAAGCTTCCCCACCCGGGCCACCGAGTAACCATTTTTCTTGAAGAGCTCGGGCATGGTGATGGTGTTGGGCAGCTTTTCGCGGAAGTGAGGCGACCCACCAAACTTACCCACATCGGACTGCCCCGGGTTGGTTTTCACACCATTGATATCAGGCCTTCGTCCAGTAAGAAAAGAAGTCCTACTTGGGCTGCACAGCGGGAATTGACAATAAGCCCTATCGAATTTCACACCTCGCTTTGCAAGTGCATCAAGATTGGGAGTCTTCGCCAAGGGATGACCATAGCAACCCAAAGAGTTATTCAGATCATCGCTGATGATAAAGAGCACATTTTTTTTCTCTGCTGCATTGAGTGCTGTAGTAAACATTAAAAAGCTGGTTATTAGAAGCACTGTTGTAACTTTTCGATACATGATTATAATTCCTTGTTGTTTAAGACTTCCTACTATTAAACTAATGGGAAGAATGCGAGTTCGCCAACAAATTACGATACGAACAAACATAAAGTCTAGAATCGGGAGGCAGATAATGGTTACTGCAAGAAATGGAATGGGGATGATTTTATTGGTAATGGCGTTCCCCTGCTTTTTATCAGCAGCAGATTCAATCAACATAAAGAAACTTGAAGGCATTAAAGAAGGTGTGGAAGATGCGATCGAAAAGAAAAAGATACCAGGCGCAGTCGTACTAGTGCTAAATCAAGGGAAAGTAGTTTACAAACAGGCGTTTGGAAATAAATCGGTTGATCCGATAACCGAGCCCATGACAACCGATACGATTTTTGATCTCGCTTCCCTAACAAAACCCATAGCGACGGGCACCTCGATTTTTAAATTAGTGGAAGCAGGGAAATTACGCCTCAGCGATAAGGTGAAACTGCATCTGCCCGAGTTAACATCCCCCGCCTGGGAAACCATCACGCTGGAACACCTGTTGACCCATACCTCAGGTTTACCTGCAGGAAATGCATCCTCCGATTATAAAGAGGGCGTCACCCAGGCGATCAAAAAAATCAACGAACTAAAACTCCTCGCCCCGCCAGGCGAACGCTTCACCTACAGCGATATAGGTTTCATCATGCTCGGAGAAATCGTAGAAAGAACATCAGGCAAGCCACTCGATCAATTTTCCCGCGATCAAATCTTCCTCCCCCTCGGGATGAAAGAAACCAGTTACAATCCATCTGAAACCCTCAAACCCAGAATTGCACCAACGCAAAAAGAAAAAGATGGAATGCTGAGGGGAGTCGTGCATGACCCCCGTGCCCGATTGCTTAAAGGAGTTGCAGGCCATGCAGGGCTTTTCTCCACTGCAGATGATCTCGCCCTTTATGCCAACATGATTTTAAACCCCGATAACTCCAAAGGTTTATCCCACGCAAGCATACGCACCATGACTCAAGCCCGAGCTGTCCCTAACGGTTGGCGTACCTTCAGCTGGGATTGCGACACCGCTTTCAGTTCCAACCGGGGCGAGCTTTTTCCCAAGGGTTCAACCTTCGGCCATACCGGGTTCACTGGCACTTCAATCTGGTTCGACCCTGCATCACAAACTGCTGTCATCTTCCTCAGCAACCGGGTCCATCCCGAAGGCAAAGGCGATGCAACCCCCGTGCGCAATAAAGTTGCAACCATCGTGGCATCGGCACTCGATGGGAAACCTCCTACAACCTCTAAACAAGTGCTTCCAGGAATCGAAATCCTCAAAAGAGAAAACTTCGCAAGGCTTAAAGGCGCAAAAGTTGGATTGGTCACCAACCACTCAGGCAGAGATAACTCAGGCACCAGTACCATCGATCTTCTACATAACGCACCAGATGTTAAGCTTATTGCCCTTTTCAGCCCAGAACATGGAATCCGGGGCGCAGTCGATGCCAAGGTCGCAGATTCTAAGGATGACAAAACAGGCTTGCCTGTCTACAGCCTCTATGGCGAAAGACGAAAACCCACCCCTGCACAATTAGAAGGCATTGACACCCTTGTCTACGATATTCAAGATGCGGGTTGTAGGTTTTATACTTACATCAGCACTTTGGGCTTGGTGATGGATGCAGCTTCCGAGAAAGGGATCAAGGTATTGGTGCTCGATAGACCCAACCCCATCGGCGGCAAATCTTTTTATGGCCCGATGCGCGATGAAGGTAAAGAATCTTTTGTCGCTTTTCATAACCTCCCCATCAGGCACGGGCTAACCATTGGCGAACTCGCAAAGCTATTCCTGTTAGAAAGAAAGATGAGTGATGGTAACGCTCTTGGGTGCAAGCTTGAAGTTGTCGCAATGGAAAACTGGAACCGTGCGGATCTCTTCGATGCCACCGGGCTTGAATGGGTCTACCCATCGCCCAACCTTCGTACCCTAGCAGCAGCGCTCCTTTACCCAGGTATCGGGCTATTGGAAATCACGAACATCAGTGTTGGTCGGGGTACCGACAGGCCCTTCGAATGGTTTGGCGCACCTTGGCTAAACAGCGTTCAGCTTGCGCTTTTGTTGAACCAGCAAAACCTTCCCGGTGTGCGCTTTGTTCCTGTGAAACAAACCCCCACTTCAAGCGTGTTTGCCAATAAATCATGCAATGGGTTGCAGATATTCATTGATGATTGGAAGACTTTTGAACCTATGAAAACAGGCATCGCAGTCGCATGGGCGTTACGAAAAATGCACCCCACAGATTGGAAAACCGAAAAGTATAACACTCTGCTCTTGAACAAAGCGACTCTCGATGCGGTTACTTCAGGCAGCCATTATTCAGAGATCGAAAAACTTTGGCGTAGAGACCTCGCTGCTTATGAACTCCGCAGGAAAAAAGTGCTCCTTTACCCAGAGTCTTTCTGATAACTCACGAACCCTTTTTTGCAAGCACCACAAATCGCTTCTGATCCATGAAATCGCGCGTGATCGAAAAAGTATCCACCTGCTTCCAAGGGAAAGTGATTTTACCCACATCAATCAAGCATGGATCAAAACAAAAATAAGTAATACCTTCACCATCGCAATCAACAGGCAGCGCCTTAACAAACTTCCCGTAGTAGTATGTAAACTTATGGTTCGTAATTCCAATGCTCACCAAATTAACATCTAACGGGAGCTGGCTTTTAATCCGTGCCATCTCTTCCAAAGTCTTCTCACTTCGCTGAACTTTAACATCCATGAAATACCCAAGGTTGAAAATAACAAGGGCCAAGCCCATGGCATAAAGATTGCCTTGCACCTTTTGCAGGTTCTTCATCATCCAAATACCCAATAAGAAAAGAGATATCGAATAGAAAATTGTTTGAGGCAAAGGCAATGTCCAACGCTCAAAAGTAAACCTTGGAATCTTAAAAGGAAGCAAAGCAATAGCGAGCGCAATCAGAATAAAAGTTGCAGCCACCAAGAATGCAAACCTAAGCCATGCGGCTTTGCCTTTTGCCTCTATTGAAACAATAGCAACCTCTGCAACTGCACCCATGAAAAGAGCAAGCAAGGGATACAGGGTTGCAAAATAGCGGGTCTGCCCGCCCGGAGGAATCCAAACCGTAAGAAACGCAAAACCACAGGCAATAAGCGCAAACATCAGTGCGGGTTTATAGGGCTCTAGCCTGCTACGAAAAGAGGGCAGTAGGTAGGCAAACAAAAGAAGCGACCAAGGAAGGATCGAACCTAATATCTCAAACGGGTAACTCCCCAAATGTTTGAAAAAGTGCATCATGTTCCAAGAATGAAATCGTGAAGCAGTATCGTTCAACCACAAGGCTTTAGCCTCTGCAATGCCATGAAGTGAAATGTAAGGCAGCATCCAAGCAGCGACTACTGCAATAGTGCAAGACAACCCCACCAGCATGGGAAGGGTGAACAGGTAGCGCATGTTTCTTGAATACAAGAGATAGAAAAAAACGCTGGCGCAAAAGTATGCCAAGGGTTGCAGGCCCCCTTTGCATAGCGATGCAAACCCCACCATCACCCCAGCACTAATCCAAGTTGCAACTGCGGGCCATTTGCCCTCATAGCCCCAATGCCAAAGCATCAGAGATGCACTTAGAAAGAAAATGTAAACCGCTTCGGGTTCTGCCTTCTGGCTCATGATCATGATTTCGCCATTGGTTGCAAACGCCAGCGCACTGGCAAAAGCCCCCACGCAAGAAAAGAAATTGCGAGCATAGGCATAGATTAGAAGTGTAGTAAGAAGCACCGCAACCGCAGAGGGAAAGCGCACCGCAAAGGGATCATTATTACCAAACGCAAGTGTGCTTCCCAACATCAGCCAAGAACTTAAAGGGGGGTTGCTTTGAAAAAGTTCGCCCTGTTCTCTTGGGGTGATGTAATCATCAAAGTATTGCATTTCAAAAGCAACTAACGCTCTGCGGGTTTCTTCACCCCTCATGGTTAAAATTCCCAATCTGGGAAACAAAGCAAGAGTCAGAAGCAGGGCCAGTAGCCAGAATGTTTTTTCTCTAATGGTTAGTGAAAAAGCGCTTCGAAAAGTGGGTTCTACAACTTCCATGCAAATAAATCCTACTTGATTTTAAACAATCCCTGTTTCATCGTCTTAGATAGGCAAAGCCTTAATAAGAGAAGAGCTCAGGACACACAAAGAAGCAGGAAAGATAGGAGAGATACTATCTTTATTGGGATTATAATCAAAAAAGCCCAGGGTCTCTTCTTAAAGAGACACCCAGGCTTTCTTAATGTGGTCAGAGTCGGGATTGAACCGACGACCCCAGCCTTTTCAGGGCTGTGCTCTACCGGCTGAGCTATCTGACCATCCAGGAGCGGGTTCAGGTTTCCCCTAAGCCACGCTTCCATGCCACTTAAATAGGCAATTTAAAACTATCGTAATAAACCTCCAGCGTCAACTGGTTAGGCAATTACTTGATCTTATTGGTCGCACGCACCATCACCAAACCACCGTTGGCACCGGGGATTCCACCCTCTACTAACAACAAGTGATTTTCTATATCAATCTTAACTACCGTCAGGTTGCGCACCGTGACTCGCTCTGCACCGTAACGACCTGGCATGGGACGACCCTTTTTAGGACGACCACTACCTCGGTTACTTGCCATCGAACCGGTACCACCAATCGATCGATGCACCTTCTTGGCACCGTGACTTGCAGGCATACCTGCGTAGTTGTCTTTTTTCATGGTACCAGCAAAACCACGACCCTTGGTTGTGCCAATCACATCGACATACTTGATATCTTTGAAAATCTCATCCACGGTAAGCACTTTGCCTACGATGAGTTCTTCACTGGCTTTTTCTAGGCGGAATTCGCGAATGTATCTTTGTGGCTCGCAGTTTGCCTTAGGTGGATACTGAGTTCCAGCGGGCGCTTTCTTCCTGCGGTTTGATTCCATTTCGCTAGAGATATGGCCACGCTCAGCTTTGGTTGCTTTCCTGCGGGGCTTCTCTTCAAATCCGATTTGCACTGCATCGTAACCATCGCGTGCCATGTCGCGTACTTGTAATACGGGGCAGGGCCCAAGCTTGATAACTGTTACTGGGTAAACTTTTCCTTCATCGTTGTAGACCTGGGTCATACCGATTTTGGTTCCAAGTAATCCGATTGGCATTGCTGATTCTCCATCTAAATAAGCAACTGTCTTACCCGAACGAGAGTCCGGTGAGCATCATTGCCGAGCCTTTTTAAGGGCTCTTGTTCATGAACTAATAAAATAGGGAGGATATTGGTGTTTGTCCACCCGGATTTTCATTTATCCGCACCCAAACGCAGATTATTGTTGTTACTATTAATACTTAACGAGTTTAAGCAAAATAACAGCTTTGGACATTATGAACCATCGTTTATGCCGAAATTTGATGCTATTACTAACCCTTACCGGGTTTTCTGCCTATTTATTAGGTGCAGGCGAAGATGAATGGAAATTTGAGGTATTGCACCGAACAACAGGCTTGCCCTTCTACGGGTTAATCGTTTCAGAATCGCCAAATCAGGTGGTTTTTAAGTGTATTACAAGGAAGCCAGGCTCCCCAACCCTTGTTTTCACCGAAAACTTTGAAAAATCTACCATTATTAAGATTGAACGCCTGCCCGAACCAGAACGCATCTTGCTTGGCGCCAAGCTCGATGCCCTTGCAAAAGAACGCGAACGCTTCGCCAACACCCTGCGATCCCTCGATCCGAAATCATCTGCAGGCAAAAACCCGATCGAATATGTGAAGCTGGAAAAAGCAATCTGGCCTCCATCTAAAAAAGACACAGCTTTTTCTTACTCCTCCCAATATTTTACCCTAGTGACCAACTCCCGCCCTGAATTGGCGCAGCTTGCAGCCATCCAACTCGAACAGGTTTACTCCGCCTACGCTAGAACCCTTCCCCCACGCAGAATCAACATCAAACCCACCACCATCCTGCTCACCAACTCGGTGGAAGAATACCAAACCATTTTAAAAACAAGTGCGGTCAACATCAAAAACCCCGCCTACTTCGACCTCAACAAAAACCAGATTATTTGTGGCAGCGACCTCGAAAGGCTCAGCACATCCCAAGAAGAAATAAGTTTGTTTCATTCTAAAGAGCTACAAGATCTTCTAAAACGAGAGAACGATTTGAAGCAACTTTATAAGAACAAAATCCCGCCAGATCTTGCTGCATCCCTTCTCGATAGCCGTAAGAAAATCAAACAAGCAGATGATAAGAATCTGGAGATGATCGTAAAAGAGCGCAAAAAGCTTTTTGAAAGGCTTTATCACGAAGCCTTTCATGCCTATCTTTCCTGCGCTGTTTTCGACCCGCGAGAAGGTGAACTGCCCCTTTGGCTGAACGAAGGGCTTGCTCAAATATTTGAAGCCGCTGTTTTTGAAATAGGCGAGCTTCGAATCGGACACGCAGACAAAACCAGATTGGAATCGGTTAGACTAACACTGAATCAAAACACCCTGCCTTCCATAAAAGATCTGCTCACCGCACAACCCGCCCTGTTTCTTGTTTATCACCCCGCCGAAAAAGAAACTTCACAACGCATGTATTTTGCCAGCTGGGCACTTGCATTTAATCTGACATTCAAACAAAAAGCGTTGGATAGGCAGGTACTTGATGATTACGCGAAGGCCCTAAAGAATGGCGCAGATCCCATCGCCTGCTTTGAAAAACTCACAGGCAAACCCTTACAGGAATTCGAAAAAGAACACCAAGCCTATTTGAAGGGCCTTCGCCTCGATGGTAGTTCAAATAGCGGTAGTTCAAATAGCGGTGGTTCAAATAGCGGTATTTTAAATGGGGGCTCATCCAACCAAAAGTGATTCGTTCTAAACCGGGTTATCTATTTTGCCAGAAGGAAGCGCTTGCTCCGAGGGGGCAATTACATTTTCAATGGCTGGCTTTTTATCGGTGTGCGGGATATGGCTTGCAACCTGATGACCAATGATAGGCACTTGCTCTGGATCGCCCTCGGAAACAGGCTTACGCAAAAACTTATAAAGCAGATATGCTGCAAGTGCAATCAGACCAATCATAATAATGATGGGCCCCAACTTCATTAAAGCGCCTTCTGCATTTTCCAACACTTCTTGAAACTTCTCCCCAAACCAGAACGCCAAAAGAAAAAAGAAAGTATTGCCAACCCCAGCTCCCAAACCATCTGCTATCACAAATCTGGGAACACTCAACCTAAGCAACCCCGCTGTAAGAAACAAAGGCATTCTCACCCCGGGCACCAACCTCCCAAACAAAAGAATATTAACCCCGTACTTTTCAAAGTTATCGAGAATGCGCCCTTGTGTTTCCTTGGGTACCAAGCGCAACATCCAAGGCCGGTTAAACAATCTTTTCCCATAGAACCGACCCGCGGTGTATAAAATGCTATCACTTAAAACTACCGCAAAAATGCAGGTGGGAAGCATCAACCAGCGTGCTAACCCATATTCTGGATGATGCGCTGTCCATAATCCTGCGCAAACAATTGCAACCTCTTCGGGTATGGGCGCACCCAATCCCGATGCAATAAACATCCCGAAAAAAAAGGCAAACGCCTGCAGTGCCTGTGCATCAATTTCAAACAATCAACATCTCCATCAAAAAACCACCTTCTACCAATACCTTTTATAACCAAAGTCCCCCAGTTTTTGCAAAGCCATTATCCATTTTAACCAGTAGCCACCTTTAATTCTTCATGCTATGTTTAATCCTTGGCTTTATTATCAATCCCTCACCTAAAAGCAGACCTACATCATGCAACTTGGATTAATCAACTCCGCTTGGGCCCAGGCTGGAAAAGCCACCTCTTATGGCATACAAAAAACCAAGGAAATCGGGTTCGATTGCATCGATATTTTTGCAGACCCACTCGATACCGATGCCAAGGAACGAAGGCTCATCCGCACCGAATGCGAAAAAGCCGGCCTTCCCATCATCAGCGTAGCTTGCGTTGCAACGGGCCTGATCGATTTCAACCCAAGTGTGCAACGCTTCCATATGGATCGCTGCAATAAATACCTCGATATGTGTTACGAATTCGAAGCAAAAAACCTTTTACTCGTACTAGGCGAATATATCTGGGAAAAACAAGTCATCCCACCCCAAGAACAATGGAACACCGCAGTTCATAACACCCGCGAACTAGGCAAATACGCCCAAGGCCTAGGCCTTCAAATTGCTATCGAACTCGAACCCTTCAAACTTTCACTCGTTAATAATGTCGAAAGTATGGTTCGCTTTCTTGATCAAGTCAACCACCCCGCAGTTCAGGCCAACATCGATGTTTCCCATTTGCTACTTTCCAACACCCCTGCTGCTGAATTAAAAAACCTCAAAGGCAAAGCCATCCATGTTCATATAAGCGATTGCGATGGTAAAGTGCATGGCGACCTCCCCCCAGGCAAAGGTGTGGTAGATTTTCCCCCCTATCTAGATGAAATCAAAAAGTTAAATATTCCGGGTGCGATCAGCATTGAATTGGAGTATTCCCCCGAGCCTGAAAAAATCTACGAGTGGGTGCTAGAGGCCTACCAAAGCACAAGTAAATTGTTAAAACAAGCGGGTCTTCGAGGTTAAAGCGCAAGTAAAATGGTTATTGCCGTTCTTAGGGTGTAACCATTAGGAACTTTTGAGTACTTTAGAAACATGATGAACAGCAGCAAACCGTTAGATAACAAAGCTTTAGGCGAATTATTCGCTTCGCATTTAAAGCAACAAATCAATCTTTTTGAACAAGGATTGGGATCGCCTTCAGCCTCAGAAACAGCCATACCGCATGGTACCCTATCC
>QWPF01000066.1:0-6665 GCA_003671255.1 Planctomycetota bacterium
GGAAAGGACTTTAAGTGCGCCCCCCGATTCATCAAATTCTAATTCGCCACCTACTCCCTCGATTTTCAAGGAGAGTTCGGGCCCTGAAAGACCCGGGATACCTTCATCAAGCAATGAACCTGTCATGCTTGCAATCCCTTGATTTTCAGATGTTTCATATCCTTTACTTTCTCGGATGGCAATATTGGCAACCAACACAGGAACCTTGGAGTCGGCCATCAAAAGAAGCACTGCGCCGCCAGGTAATTCAATCTTTTTTGCTTTGGTAAGTGAAAAAGCGGTGCCCGCTGCCTGTTCTTTTTGTCTGAAGAGCCTTCTATTTTTTTCCGGCTTATGCATGGAAGAAGTCTTGGCACCCTTTTCAGGTATCGACCAAAGCACTACAGATTTATCTTTTACCAGATATTTCTTGGCAACCCTTTGAATATCAGCGGGGGATACCGCCAAGAGTTTTGATAAGTAAGATTTTAAATAAGCGAGGTCTGCAACTACAACTGTTCTTGAAATAACATCAGCTAACCCATGAACACTTTCACGCGAAAACACTGCTCCCGCCAAAATCTTCTGTCTAATTCTTTCAAGCTCTTCATCAGAAACAAGTTCGTTTGCAAGTTTATCGAGTTCCTCAAAAATCATTTTTTCAAGCTTGGCCCCGTCTTTTCCCTGCATAAGTTCCATCTGAATTCCGAACCAACCGGGATAGCGCCCGGTGGAGCTTTCGGCCGCTGCAACCGATGCTAATTCTTCACCTTCGATAAATTTGCGATAAAATCTGCTGATTTTCCCATCGGAAAGCACTGCTTCAAGTACGCTAAGTGCGGGCGCATCTTCATCCACCATTTCAACGGTATTAAAGCCAATTAAAAGCCTAGCTACTTCAAACTTAGACTTCATCTCAATGCGGGCCTGACCTTCTCTTTTAAATGGAACATTTATTTTTCTAGCAGGCAATTCACCCGCTGGGATGTTTCCAAACAATTCCTTTACCCGGGCCATGGCTTGCACCGGATCGAATCCACCACAGATTACCAACGAAGCATTCGAGGGATGGTACCAAAGGTTGTAATGCGCCTTGATGGTCAACGCTGTGGAGGCTTTAACATGCTCGGCCTGACCGATAACAGGATGGCCATATGGGGCGTTGGCGCCAAAAATCTTCGGCATGATCGCTTTATATTCCAGATCCCAGGGGCCATCTTCATTGCGTTTGAGTTCTTCGATCACCGCCCCTTTTTCCTGTTGAAATTCATGCTTATCATCAATCTGTAGATTTCGCATCCTATCTGCTTCGATTGAAAGAGCTTGCTCCCAGCGATCTGCTGAAAAATCAAAATGGTAGACAGTACAATCTTCAGAAGTGTATGCGTTATTTGCGCCACCATTACGAAGCGTAAAACGATCGATATCACCAGGCATAAGTTTTTCCGTACCTTTAAACATCAAATGTTCGAGGTAATGCGAAAGGCCCGTTTGATCTAGGTTTTCATCTGAAGAACCAACTTTGTAAGCAACCATGGTGGTCACGGTTGGCGCCCCGGGGATGGGTTTTAAATAGACATTCAAACCATTGGGAAGTTTTTCGTGCTTCACATTATCAAATATGGCATTGGCAGCTTTTAGTGTTTCAGCATCTTTCCCTGTTTTCGCGGGGTTCTGTGCCAGGGAGAATTGCGCACCAGTTAACAATGCTAAAACGATGCCCATAAACTTTGCTGCATGATGATCGACTAGGTTAATCATGGGAGTCATTCCATAAGACAATGATAAAAACAAAATGTTCTAAGCGTAAATATCCGAGAATTGAACCGAATCATCAAGGCTGAAGTTGCAAATTATTTTGCAGGTTGTTGGATTTGATATTCGATTGATTTACGAAGCGATTCGACTTGGTCATCCATCTGGTTCTTTTTCATGAAGCCATCTTTTATGGTGGTGAAATAAAAGACAAAACCCATGACCACGATAAAAACGGTTTCTAAACCGAAATACCAATACACCACATCAACATGAGAGGTTTTATCCTCAACTTTTCTGTAGTAACGAGGGATCCAGCGCCAATGTGTTATATTTTTATCCATTGCTGCAGCGATACCAAAAAGAAACTACCCGGCTAGGACTCGAACCTAGACAAAGAAAACCAAAATTTCTTGTGCTACCATTACACTACCGGGTAGTGGATGGGTTTAATCACCCTATGGTAGAATAGCGTTTGAAGGCAAAACTACCAAGGGGTTATTTTAACTTTCATACATGAAAATTAATAGACAGAAAAATGAGGCTTAGCAAATCATGAAACAATTAACCGTGGTGGTAAGGCCTTTTTGTGCTGAAGCAGTGCTTGAATCCCTCCAAGATCTGGGTTTAAATTCGGTAATAGTGCGGGAAGCCAAGGGTTTTAGCAGGCAAAAAGGCTATTTAGACCGTTATCAAGGCAGCGAATACAACATGGCTTTTATTCCCAAGGTGGAAATTACAGTCACAGTGGAAGATGAACGGGTAAATGAAGTTGCAGAAAAAATTGCTAAAGCTGCGCGCACCGGAAGGATCGGGGATGGCAAAATATTTCAATTAAATTTGGCACAAGACGAGCTTCTTGAATTCTAATTTTGGGCTTTCACCCTATTTTCAAGCCACTTCCAAAAAGCATTTGCAATTTTTCTTTAGCCAAAATCTCGCTAGGGTCGCCAATCCCAACTATTACGCCTTTATGCAAGCACCAAACTTGGTCTGCGTAAGCATTAATGAGGCTTAAATCGTGCGAAACCAGTAATATGGTGACACCGGTTTTATGGTTCAATTCTTTGAGCAGGGCATAAAACTTATCTTGATCTTGAAAGTCGATGCCTGCAGCTGGTTCATCTAATAATAAAAGTTCGGGATTTGGTTCCATGGCTAAGGCCAAAAGTAGTCGTTGTAATTCCCCGCCCGAAAGTTTGTCTACAGGTTTATCCAGCATATTTGGGGAAGAGCCTACTTTTGCGAGCATGGCAAGCATTTTGCTTTCGAGCGATTTTTTTATCCCCATAAAAATGGGGCCATCCTGCATAGGGAGAGCCAAAAAATCTCGCACGGTTAGGGGCAACCCCGCTTCTAAACGCAACTTCTGCGGCACATAACCAACATGCCTGGGATCGGGGGTTTTATGAGCATGACCGCAATAAAAATCCAACTCCCCCTCAAACGGTATTTCTCGAACGATTGCCCTAAGCAAGGTGCTTTTTCCCGAACCATTAAGGCCAATCAGGGAAGTTATTTTCCCTTTAAGCAGGGAAGCATTAACATCTTTTAAAACTTCAAGATGGCCCAACTTCACTGAAACATTTTTTAAAGCTAAAAGGTAGTTGCTCATTGCAGGTTCTTTGCTAACGCTTCAAGGTTTTGCTTGTATTTTTTCTCATACCACCCTGAAGCAAGATCTGCTTGAGCACAGGTTTCCAGCGGATCTATTTCAATGAGGGGTATTTCAATCCCTTTTTTCTTCAGCTCTTCTTGCAGCAATTTTGCAGAGGTTGTTCTTGGATATTGTGGCTCCACTGCGATTAACGATGGTTTTTTCTCTACACACAACTGCACAATTTTCGCAAGCTCCAATGCATTTGGAGAATCACCAGGCGATTTTTGTATCACCCCTGCTATTTCAATCCCAAACGAGGATGCAAGATACCCAAGAGACTCATGAAAAGTCACTATTACTTTGTTTTTCTTGCCTTCTAATAACGCATTTCCTTCTTTTTGGATTTCTTCAAGAGCTGAGGCAAGAGTTGCAGCACGAGTTTTATATTCTTCCGCAGCCTCGGGGTCGAGCAAACTCAATTCATCACGAATCGCATTGATCATAAGTAGGCTTTGGCGGATACCCAGCCAGATATGCGGATCGAAACTGCCATGGTTATGGCCTTCGTGACCCGGTTTTTCTTCTTTCGATTCAATGCGTAGATTCTTAGGAACTTTTTTACCTAAGCTTGAAAACTTGAGGTTGGGATTCGAAGCATCCTTGGCGAGTCGCCCCACAAAAAGGTCATCCAGATCTAACCCGTTATAAAAAAACAGATCTGCTTTACGCAAAAGAATGGTATCTTTGGCATTAAAAGAATAATCGTGGGGGCCTGTGGTAGTGCAAAGGGAGATAACTGCAGCACGATCGCCTGCGATAGATTTGACCATGCTGTAAATAGGGGGAAAGCTGACTAAAACCTTGAATTTACCTGGCACTTCAAGCCAAGGATCAGGCATTTTGGCGCACCCAAGGGCAAGCGACAAAAGAAGTGGGAACAAGTAAAACAATCGGTGTTTTTGATCAAAAAACATGCTAAAGCCCTGCAAGGATTACAATGTAATACTTTTATATTACATCTAAACTCGTGCCATTTCAATCATTCGCTAAAAAATCCAACGACTTAGAGAGAAACTTTAATTTTCTCGGGGATTTTTAGGTTTTCCATCAATCGCAAGCATGCTTTTAATATTGTCCTCAGCAACTTTCAGAGGCATGGTTTTAACTTCGCCATCGGCGCAGGCAAAAACTATTGCGTTTGTGAATCCTTTTAAAAGATCCTTTGCAGAAAGATTGACATCAATTTCCCAATCTTCTGGCTTGGTCCAGATAGCACTTTTATCTTCGGGGACTTTAACAATCATAATGGTGTTCGAAAGTTCATTGATAATTTGAATTGAATTAGTTCCGGTACCCCCCGGAGGAAAAATCGTAGCTAAGCCTACAGGGGCCTGAAAAGGAGTGGTGCCTTTGTTCAAGTCATCTTGAGTTTCTCTAAAGCTTGGGGGAATTCTACGGATCAATTTTTTATTGTGCTCGCTGTCCCAGGGTTCATTTTGCTTGAACTGTTTGTAAAGAAGATTATGCCCGAGGTAGGGCAAGATTTGAACACGCCAGCTTAGTAATGGTTTACCTTCTTTTGAAAGTGTAGCCGCGGGAGGAAACTTACCTTTATCTTTATGATACGCCAATAAAGCGGTGGCGATATTTTTCACTTTGCCCATTGATTGTGCTGCTGCAACCTTGGCTTGATTTTGCTCATTGATTCTTGCAGCTATTTCAAAATAAGGGTCAAAATCTGTGATCACAATGGTGACTTTATCATCCATGATTGAAACGGATTTCACCATGGCAGCCAGGGCTTTGAACACGGGATCCTTTCCCACTTCTTCCACCTGTGCCTGCACCAAATCGGGAATACTCTGGATCGCTTTTAAAATCGATTTATGAACATCATTGGCAAGTTCCCTATCCTCAGTTTGAATAACCATTTGGATTCGCCAAGGGTCGAGATACATTCCCAGCGTTACAAGCTTCAGTCCATTTAAGATGCCATGAACTTCGTGTTCTTTTCCATTTGCCCGCTTAAGCGAGGGGAAGATTTTCGCAAGGTCTAACGGATTATCTTTTGAAGGGAAAAGCATCGCACCAAAAGGCAGGCTGCCCATGTCATCAAAACCTTGGACAATATCAGTACGCTTGGTTTTTTTCGTGTCCTTCGTAGCCCCCACTTGCTCTAACAGATAAAACCCTTTTGCTTCACGGATTACATAGGAAAGAGGCAGGATTGAATTTTGCCCTTTCCTGATCACCTGCCCACTTGGAGTTTGAATATTGATGGGCAAAGGCAGGTTTTTTAGCAAGTTTAGCAAGTCTTCTGCTTTCGCTGCGGGCTTTGTTTTTATGATGATGGAAGGCAAAAAATAGGTCGCAGCATCTTTCGCACTTGAAGAAAACCAGATTTCATCGATTACTTTATCGATGCTACTTTTTTGCAAGTTGAAGAGAAACCCAAGGGCTGCAGCTTCCGCTGGGGGGAGTGTTTTTTTCTGCACCAGCGGAATCATGATCTTGGCTATATCAATCTTCCCTGGCTGAATCCTGCCTAGAAAAAAACTCTGCTCATCCAACAAAGGCAATAATTTCTCAGCCGAGGTTTGCGCACAAAGCGAAAGCATAGGCACCAGCAGCAGCAAACCAGCAATCCATCTTTTCATATTCAGCCTTTTTAAAATCAGTTAGCGACAGAGTCAGGCAAGGGCACTTTATACTTCTGAGCCAGTTCTTTTAATTGCGACCAAGTCCCCTCATCCAGATTCAGCCCTGATTTCGTTCGTTTAATTTTTTCAGCAACTTCCAATTGGCCTGGCAATATTATATCACCGGTTGCACCATCTGCTTTTGGGCAGGCAAGCACATTGGCAGCAAGGTTTGTGGTTTCATTTAAAAAGTGATCCACGCCTGCAAACTTGGCAGGATCTATCACCAAAAAGAAAACAGCATTTGCAGATTTGCTTTCTACCCCGGGAGTGCTGCACTGGGCGCCTGAAAGCCCGCCTGCAAACATATCCATAAGCAAACCTAGGCCAAAGCCCTTGTAGGATTGCTGGCCGCCCAAGGGAAGAATCGTGCCCTTGGGGTCGTGATATAAAACGCCTGGGTCGGTTGTGGGCCTTCCTTCGGAATCAAGGAGCCAACCTTCAGGGGCGGGTATTTTCTTGTTGTAATTAACACGCACTTTTCCTTCCGCACAAACACTGGTGCCTATGTCTAAAACAACAGGGTTATTCTTAGTAGGCGCGCCCACGCAAATCGGGTTGGTGGATATCCTGCCAACCTTACCCCCAGGTGGAGCAACAGCACGGCCAAAGCCATGATTATTTACAGTTGC
>QWPF01000066.1:6675-14725 GCA_003671255.1 Planctomycetota bacterium
TTTTGTGTCGCGCTGCCTCTTCCGCATATTCGCCCAATCTTCCGATGTGCCCGCATTGTTTTAATGAACCCGCAGCCACCCCCGTTACCAAAGCCTTGGCAATCAGCTTTTCCAATAAACGATACGCTTGAACCTGCCCCAGATTCCAGCCTCCATCGGCTGCTACTGCTGAGGGGGTTTCAGAAAGCAGTACAAATGGCGCACCGGGTTTCAAAATCCCGGCTTCAATTGCCTTGATATATTGCACCACTCGGATAATGCCGTGGGAATCATGCCCACACAAATTGGCATCAACCAGGCTGGTTGCGACCCGTTGAGCCTCGGTGGTAGGCACCCCGGCTGCGATAAACATCTGTCTTGCAAAATCAAGCGCATTCTCACAATCTAACCTTGGCATGATGATTTTTCCTTGATTCTTATCTAATTATGATGGAATCCTATAGCAAGGTTCTAACATAAATTTATCTACATTAATTAGGATTCCAGCATGACCTTTAAAATTAGCTCGGCAATCAGGCAGGATGTCACGCAGCATGATGGCACGCAAATCACTTTGCAAAGCCCCAAAGGTGCAAGTGCAACTATTTATCCTGCACTCGGGTTTAACTGTTATTCATGGATTGTGCCGACTTCCGAAGGAAACTTAGACATCCTTTATCAAGACTCTGAACTTTTCCCCGATGGCAGGCCCACACGGAGTGGCATTCCTGTTCTTTTTCCCTACCCCAACCGGGTTCGTGATGCCCATTTTAATTGGGATGGTAAATCTTATTCCCTGCCCCGAAATGACAATATTCAAAAACACAACATCCATGGCTTTGCAGTGCGCAACCCTTGGAGAGTTATTAATCAAGGTGCGGATCTCAATTCGGCGTGGGTCACTGGGGAATTCCAAATTTCAAAAGATGATCCCGCCTCGATTGCTTGCTGGCCTGCCGATGCCATCTTGCAATTAACCTACAGGCTCAAGGAAACCTCCCTAGGTATTGAAGCGATTGTTATCAATCCCGATACCAAGCCCCTTCCCTTTGGCCTGGGCTATCATCCCTATTTCAATTTGCCTTTTACTCCGGGCCTAGCTTCCGATGATTGTTCGCTGCAATGTGGTGCAAAATCTTTCTGGCATTTGGATGAATGCCTTCCCGATGGAAGAAAGATTCCCGTTGATGCAGCACGCGATCTCAACAAGCTTCGCAAAATGAAAGGCTTTCAGGTGGATGATGTTTTAACCGATCTGCCAGAGTTCAAACCCAATGCCTTTGGCATGATGGAAAGAGGCCGTGTGCAAGGTGCAAAGCAACATGCCATGGTCATGTATTGCGATAACTCATGGCGCGACATGGTTGTATTTACGCCTGGATCTAGAACAAGTGTTTGTATCGAACCTTATACCTGCGTTACCGATGCCATTAATTTGCAGCAAAAAGGCATCGATGCAGGACTTCTAATACTTCCCCCTTCGGGCAGGCATCAATCGCTAGTAGAGTTACGAATTGAACAGTGCGGTTCTTGATAAAAGAGAAACAAAATGGCAAAGCCGAAACTCGTATCGTTAAGTAAAATCTATCCCCCCAAGACCTTGCTCGAAAGGATAAGACCCCCTTTCGCAGTGATCATGGGTTCCCCCTCGGATGTAGTGAACCTGCTTCATTCAAGCCCTCATAAAGAAGCTGTCTGCTACCAGATGGATTTGTTTCAAGCCGAGCGATTGCAACAAATGCTGCAGGATGCCAACATTCCTGCACAGGTTCGAGTAGAGGCTGATTTATGGGATCTCGGACCAAACTTCGCCTCCGCAGTTTATCTGCCTGCAAGATCAGGCGAGCGGGAACTTAAAACTGATATCCTCGAACAGGGTTTTCATATCCTCAATGCCTCGGGGCAGTTTCTGGTTTGGTCTGCCCAACCCAATGATTCCCTCTTTCCAGAAGCAATGAAAAAAATCTACAAGAAGGTGCATATCCATCAAGAGCAAGGTACCACTTTCCTATGGTCCCAGAAAATGGAAGACCGGCCACGCAGAAGGCATGAAGTCACTTTCCAATGCAAAATCAATCAGGGTGAATCGTTCCGTTTTCTTTCCCGCCCAGGAACTTTCTCCTATGGCCAGTTTGATGCGGGTTCTCGCGCTCTTTGCGAAGTCATGAGCCTTCGCCCAGGCCAAAATGTGGTAGACCTTGGATGCGGTTGTGGCACCAATGGAATTTACGCTTCCAAGATAACTGGCCCAGAAGGCAAAATCACTTTTGTTGACAGCAACCTGCGCGCATTGGATTTAACAAAACTCAACGCAGAGGCAAATGGCTTGACTAATTTTGAAACAATTGCAACCTCTTCAGTTTCAGGGCCAGACCTGATCCCGCAATCATTCGACATCGCCTTGGCCAACCCGCCCTATTTTGCAAACCATTCCATCGCACTTCTTTTCATCCAGCGTTCCTTCGAATTGTTGAAACGCTCAGGAAGTTTTTTCATGGTGACTAAACAGCCAAACGAGATGGTCGAACTGATGACTCAGGTTGGATATGTGGTGGAAGGTGCAGAAACTAGGGGCTACACCGTTCTGATGCATCGCGGGCCCGCTGCGCGAGATGACATGGGCGCAACCACAGAACCAGACGAAGAAGATCAATAAAACTCGTACCCGATCTGGAAAGCTACCCTGCCATCAGGCAACCTTTGAATATTTGTGATATGCAAAGGCCATCCACCTTGCTTCACCGGAGTACTAGAAGGCGTGGTCATAGGGGTAAAATCCCGGTTGGATTTGCTGGGATAAGGAACAGATTCTGGAAACCTGCCTGGGCCAGCGGGCCCTGCGATACCATGCGACTCTTCAAGGTTTGGTTTCCCATCCACCACCCGCCATATCAACAATCCTTCTCCAAGTAGGTTTTGATCAAACCCTTTTCGAACACGGTTTTCGAGTAGAAAGTATTCAGTTCCATCTGGTCGCACAGGGATTTTAATACACTCCGAGTTCTTCCCTTCGATAGGCGAAAGGATCAACTTTTGTTGCACCCTTGGATCGATCAGGGTTGGAACAGTCCACCCGATTTGTTCTTTGCACCAAGCACTAAAATGCACGGGCCTCCCGTCCTGCCCCTCGCCATTTGACATGCTACACCAACGGCCCAACCCTTCCATATCAGGAACTTCAGGGCGTGCGTAGAGATCGGGTAAGCCTAGCATATGACCGAATTCATGGGCGATCACACTAATAGAAAACATTTTTTCACCACCCTCGGGGCAGATGAAATAAGTGATCCTCTTTCCCTTATAAGAATAGAACCCTTTATGAGGCCAGAGAATATTCCCTCTGGTGATAGCGGCCCTTGAACCCGCATACAAAAAGAACACGCCATCATATCCTTCCAATGCTTTTTCACCATCACGAGCGAAAACCAAGGTTAATGCTTGATCTAAGATCGCAGTTCGAGGCGAACCAGAAGCATATTCCATCCTCTTTTTCTCGACCGTCACCGCTGCAAAAACCTTCCCATCGACTTTACAACTGCCATCCGATTGCTCGATATAAAAATCATTCATGCTGCCATACACTTTTTGCCCAGTCGCATTTTTATCGTTAAACATCTTAGTACTGAAGAGTGAAGCCTCCCAATCGGAAGGCTTGATTTTCTCATTGAGTTTTAGATCTGGAAACTCTAAGGGGATCACAGCGAGCTTATACACAGGTTTTTTAAACAACTTGCGCTCGAGATCATTCCAGCTTTTACCCACTTCATCTGCTGCATCTGATTCCAACCTTGCCTCAAGATTAAAAGCTTTACTCTCTCTTGAAACAACAACACGAACCACATCGCCTGGTTTTTTGCCTTCAAGAATTTGGCTAACACCCGTAACTGGGGTGACTTTTTTCCCATCGATTGAGATTATAGTGTCGCCCACTTTCATACCTGCCTTTTCTGCAGGCCCGCTTGGGGTAACACTTTTAACCTCAAGCTTGGATTGATTCTTATTAGGCACGAAAAAAATCCCAAGTCTGACCTTGCTCTGGTTGGTCAAAGGGTTGCTCCAAGGGGCAGCATTCAATTCAAATTCCTTGAGGTCGCTTTCTCTCTTTACAAGTATTTTCACTTTATCCCCTTCGCGAACTCCAATCAGATATAGGCGCAAGGTTTCAAGGTCTGGAATTTTGTTACCCGCCAACTTTGATAGAACATCGCCTTTCATTATCCCAGCCCTGTCTGCAGGCGAATCCTTCTCAATTTCAACAACTACTGCACCCGATTCTTTACTCCAATCAAATCGAAACCCGAGCTTCCCCGCCTGCTTCTTCGACCCATCAACGCTCCATTTTTCCAGCTTGAACTTTTGTGCATCTGTAACTGTTTTATACTCTTTGAGCCCGGATTCTTCCGCAACGACAAGGCTTCCGCCAACGATTAAAATCAACCCGATAACTGCTTTTATGCATATGCGTGGATTAAACATCCGCTCTCCTAGTTAAAAAAGTTAATTTACTCATGATTAATCAATCATTTTCTCATAAAATTAGTATCACAGGCAAGCATCAAGCACCCTGTTTTCTCATTATTTCAATTTTCTGAAAGTGCGACTCTTGTGAATAAATGGGCTTTCGACATTCTTTTGGAAGACAATCATCTTCTCGTCCTTTCAAAACCCACAGGGCTGCCCACCGCCCATGGCGAGATCCAAGGAGATTCTCTTTTCGACTACGCCAAGGAATACATCAAGAAGCGTTATGCCAAGCCTGGTAATGTTTTTCTGGGCGTAGTTCATCGACTTGATCAACCTGTTTCAGGAATTGTGATTTTTGCAAAAACAAGCAAAGCAGCTTCCAGACTTTCAGAGCAATTTCGCGATACAAAAGTTGAAAAAACCTACCTTGCAGTTGTCGAAGGCATTCCCAATGCTCGCAGTGGAACCCTGCATCATTTCCTGATCAACGATGATGAAGAACGAATTGCACTCGTATCCAATCAGAACAACCCCCTCGCCAAGGAAGCCATCACTCATTACACCGTCCTTGCAACTTACGATGGCCATGCATTTCTAATGCTCAACCCGAAGACGGGGAGAAAGCATCAACTTCGCATTCAGCTTTCTGCAAGCGGTCACCCGGTGATGGGTGATAAAAAATACGGTTCAAGTTTTAACTTCGTTCATGGTATTTCTCTTCATGCACATTCCATCACCTTCAAGCACCCCGTCAAAGATGAAACGATAAACATGAAGTTGGATCTTCCGAAGATATGGCTCAAGCATTTTGGCCCATGGATTAAAGTACCCACATGAAATCTCAGCTTGAAAAGCTACTGCTAGCAGTGCAGAAAGATGCGGGAGAGCGGGGCCTTTCAAGGCTTGAAGATAACCTTATAAGCCGAACCAAGGGCGATTTCGAAAACGCCTGTGCATCACTTGCAAAAGGTGCTGGGGTAGTAATTTTTACAGGGTTTTTTATTCCAACTGCAACGCCCCCCGCGCCCGAAACCGATGGCCCGCTTGGAGCGCTCTTTATCGCTCGAACTATTTTAAGCCTAGGCAGAAAGGTAATCATCACTTGCGAAAAAAACTGCCTGCCCGCTTTTGAAGTAAGTCTGCAACATCTTGGCTTGGGTGATAAAATCGCTTTGATAGAGTCACCTATCGAAGCCAGTGCTGATTACGCCAAGAGTTTCTTATCACAACTTAAAGAAAAGATAGGCGACATCAGTCATTTTATCGCAATCGAAAAATGCGGCCCCTCACACCTTTTAGCATCCATCCCCGAACAAAACATCAGCGCATTCCTTGATTCAACCGATGTATCTTCCCGTGGCAAAATACTTACCATGAGTGGCAAAGATATCACCCCTTACACCGCACCAGTTCACCTCCTCTTTGATGCAAATTTCTGTAATGCAAGCAACATCATCGGCATAGGCATTGGCGATGGGGGCAATGAAATTGGCATGGGGAATATCCCTTGGAAGGTGATTGCTGCAAACATCCATAATGGCGCGAAAATAGCTTGTGCCACAACTGTGGATTATCTCATCGTTGCAGGGGTAAGCAATTGGGGTGGCTATGCTCTTGGCTCTGGGCTTTTACTAAATGCGGATCGCCCTTCACTCTCTTCGCTTGACTCCGAAACAGAATTAGAGATACTCGAACTCATGGTAAAGCAAGGTGGCTTAGTAGATGGCAGATTGGGTCAAAGGATTGCATCCGTCGATGGTATTGATTGGTCTACGCATGCGAGCGTGATTGAATCACTTGCAAAAACTCTCAAGGAAACAGCATGAGCCTAACTCTCAACACTGGTTCCGAAGTCAGGGCACAATGTAGAAAAGGTGATTTCACTTCGCCCACTGCAGGGCACGCTCCCGGTTTTGTTCAGGCAAACCTCGTGATCGTTCCCGCAGAATTCGCCTACGACTTTCTACTTTTCTGCCAGCGTAATCCCAAACCCTGCCCCATTCTCGAAGTGCTTGATAAAGGTTCGCCACGAACCAGTTTTATTGCAACTGATGCAGACCTGCGCACCGACCTCCCAAAATACAGAGTCTACGAATCAGATAAAATCGTTGATGAACCAAACAACATTAATAAGTATTGGCGTGACGACCTCGTTTCTTTTCTTCTATGATGCTCCGTTACTTTCGATAGGGCCTTAAGAGAAAATGGCATCCCCGTTAGGCACGAAGATGAAGGTAGAAATGTCCCGATGTATCGCACTAACATACCATGCAAAAGCGCTGGAGTTTTTCAAGGTCCATTAGTGGTTTCCATGCGGCCCATGACGGCAGACTTTGCATTGCAAGCTTCCCGTATCACCGGGCGTTTCCCGCGCGCACATGGTTCCCCCGTGCACCAAGGGGATCCTTCCCAAATTGGGATAAGCAACATCAACCGCCCTGATTATGGCGAAAGTGTTACGATTCATCCCAATGAAATCCCAGTTTTCTGGGCCTGCGGAGTTACACCACAAGCTGTTGCAGTGGCTTCGAAAATACCTTTTCTTATCACCCACAGCCCAGGCCACATGTTTGTTTCCGATTGGACTGATAACCAACTTGAAGGCGAAGAAAAAGTTCGCTAAAAACAATTATCCCCATCCCTCTTACTCTTTCATCTAGGATTACAAATGAAACCCACACGCTTCTTTCTACCTGTTTTATTCGCTTTGGTTCTTCCTTACTTGAATTACTCTCAAGCTGCGGAAAACAATATTCAATTTCGAGGCAATCTAGAAAACTCTCGCATCCAGTTCCTCAAAAACAAAAAGGGTAATGTCGCCTTCATGGGTGGATCGATTACCGAAATGAATGGCTATCGCCCGATGGTTGCAGACCAACTCAAAAAGCGTTTCCCTGAAACCAACTTTACTTTCATTGATGCGGGTATTTCCTCGACTTGTTCCAACACAGGCGCTTTTCGCCTCGAACGCGATGTCTTAAGCAAACCCATCGATTTGTTCTTCATCGAATTTGCAGTCAATGATGATCAAGATGCTCATCACTCCCGCAAGGATTGCATTCGCGGGCTCGAAGGCATCATCAGACACGCCCGTAAATCCAACCCAAATATGGATATCATCGTTACTTATTTTGTTAACGAAGGTATGCTGAAAACACTTCAGGATGGAAAAACACCCCTGACCATCGAGGCCCATGAATCGGTTGCTAAGAATTACAAGGTCTCCACCATTAACCTTGCTAAAGAGGTTGCAGAAAGAATTTCCGCAAACTCCCTCACCTGGAAACAATATGGTGGCGTACATCCAGCGCCTTTTGGTAATGCAATCGCTGCAACCATGATCGACAATCTCTTCAACGAGGCATGGAAAAACCCATGGGGAAAAACCGATTTACCCAAGGCGCACGAATTACCCGCACCCTTGGACCCACTTAGTTATGAAGCTGGCAGGTTCATCGACCCAAAAAATGCTGCGATTAAATCGGGCTGGACCCTTGGCGTACCCGATTGGAAATCTCTTCCAGGAGGCAAACGCGATCGCTTCACCTCGGTTCCAGTTCTTTACGCTTCGGAAGCTGGCGCAGAAATTACCTTGGAATTTGAAGGT